>JAGQZT010000108.1 GCA_020435335.1 Flavobacteriales bacterium
AAAATATAACTCTTCTCTTCCGTATGTTTTTCATGATAGCATAGTAAGTATATTGAGAGTGAATCAAGAGTCTCAGGAAATGCTTGTGGTTTCTCAATTAACTTTTTATATCTTTTTGTAGTTGGAGAAAAGTTAAGCTTGTATTTATTTACAGCAAGGTCGTCATAGACACGTTGTCCGTAAAACTCAGTGCTAATCAAAATTAATGCTATAATAATTAAGGTTACTTTCATGTTATTAATTGAAATCTACGATTAGTTTAAGCGTGGAGATTTGTCAATCTACATCGAGTATAATTTTTAATTTATCTATTTGTTGTTGAGGATATTGTTCATTAGGTTTTATTTTAAGAGTAGCTTGATAAAATTCTAGAGATTTTAAATACTTTTTATAATAAAAATGAATATCTGCTGAGCGGATTAAATCAGTATAAACCTCGTCAAGATATCTTGATTTGTCCCACGTATTTAAATTTTCCACATCAATAATTTCATCTTCATATCCTCCATACAATCTATGATTTCGACTTCCACGAAAAATCATTATTTCCTCATCATTTTCTTTGCTGAATGAGAATAAAGTACTACAATATTCATAGCCTGTACCCAAAGCTATTAAGCAAGTATCACTCAAAATGATAAATCTCATGTCTTTTATTTCCAAATATGAATCTTCTGGAATAGTATCAGATTTAACAGAGTTTAAAATAAGTGTGTCTTTTGATATTTTATAATTTCCAGATGATTGTGTAAATCCAAAGTGTCCTTCTGATTTAAAAGAATAGGTGTTATTTTCATAAAAGTTGTAATACCACAAAGTTTCAGCCCAACTACCGTAGTATGAATTTACATTGAAATTTGCTTCCTGTCCAATCCCCAAAAGAGGAACAGCATATACAAATACTAATAGGAGGAGTTTTTTCATACACCTAATATAACAAAAAAGCGCAGATACCATCTGCGCTTTTTTTATTCGAATAAGTTCGTGTTTACTTCTGACTCTCAATATAATTATTCAGCTCTTCGATCGATGATTCGAATTCGAAGGCATCGTTCAGGCGGTAGTAGTTGCCTAAATCGTAGGTATGGCCGTAAGCGTATTTGGCGTAATCCAGTTTGGTGTCTTCAAAGTCGAACAGCAACATAATCTGCTTGGCCTGGTCTGCCGTTAAGCAGTTGGCATTGGTCACCTGTTTGGCTACGGTCAGTTTGCTGTCGGAAAAATCTTTCGAAGAAATGGATTGCTTCACTTTTGCAAACTCGGCTTCACTCATCGGGTAAGGACAACCTACCGGGCCGGTGTAGCCTGGCATCACGTATACCGGTGTCGCTTCACCAACAGGCTCAGTGCTCATCATATCATCGCTGTAGCCGGAGCTGGTGGTTACGGTCGTGGTTTCGGTGTAGGTGGTTGTTGTGCTCGTGTTGGCACCCATCATGTTCATGTCGGTATTGGTATTCATGCCGTTGTCGGTCACGTTTACGTTCACGTTCATGCCAACGCCCATACCGCCCATGCTTACATTCATGTTCACATTTTCGGAAGTTCCGGTGCTGTTGTCGGTTACGGTAGTCGATGTGGTTACCGTTTCAGTGGTCACGGTAGTAGCTGTAGTAGTCGGTGCCGGCGCGGGTGTTGGAGCCGGAGCGGCAGGCGTGGTGGTGTAGGTTACCACGGTTTGAGCCGGAGCAGCCGGAGCCTGTGCAATCGGCACCATGCTGGAAGCTCGCATCACATATTCCCCTTTTTTGTTGGCTTTCAACTCGTAGGAATACTCCGTGCTTTGCTCCATCATGTAGATACTCTTGGTGATGGTTGCGATGGATTGATCCTGGAAGTTGATGGTTACTTTGTAGTTCCCCTCGAAGCTCAGGTCGGTTACCTTCACGTTAGTTTGATAATCGGCATTTTGCAGGATTCCATTCAAAGTTACCTGAAAAGCTCTTCCGTCCTGGTTAAAGAAAACGGCGTTGCAGTTTTGCGCCTGGATCGCGCTGAGGCTGATCATAGCGATAAAAACAAGTAGAATTTTTTTCATAGAAAAACGAATTTTTTAATTTTTTTCTGGTTTTGCAATTTGTGTGCCAATGTACGCTTTTATCTCATCCATGCTGTTTTCAAAATTAAAAACTTCTTCTAATTTCCCAACTTGATCGATGTCGAAGAAGTTCGGCGCCAGGAATTTAGCAAATTGCAGGCGGGTTTCTTCGTATTCGAATAAGGCCGCCAGAGTCTTCACATCTTCCATTAAAATGCAGAGCGAGTCCATTTGCATGAAAGCGGTTTTAGCCTTTTCCAGTTTTCGTTCCTCGAGGGGTTCGTTCAGCAACAGGTTCTTGATTTCGGCAACTTTTTCTTCGGGGATCGGCCACGGACAACCAATCCGGCCGTTGTAATCTTCCAGGTGATAGTAATGCTCAAAAGGCGGTTTGTAGGCGGTGTCGGCAATCAGGGTGTCGGCAGGGATCGTATCCGGCTCTGTTTGAATGGCATTTCCTTCCTTCCAGTAAATGTTCAGGATTTTTTCGTCAGGCTCAAAAGTTAAGTCAGGCTGGATCTTTTTTAACCGAATACCCTCTTTATCGGCTTCATAGAAATGGACAAAGTCCTGTTCAAACAAGAAGAGGGTTGTCTTGATCCGGGTACTGTCGCTTTTGTAGATGAGCTCGGCAACATATTTATTCTCCGTTTGGAGTTGGTTGATCTTGATCCTGTTAACAGGCTGCGGATGCACCGGTTTGTTGTTGATGGTCATGTGAAAGACTTCCGGCCCCGTAATCACAACAGAACAATGCTGAGCCTGAGTGGTATTCAGTAAAAAAATACTGAGCAGTAAAAAGAAGTATTTAACCAAAGCATTCATCCAGTCGGAATGTATCTTTTAAACGTACGCCTTTCTCGGTATGTTGTACCGTACAACACTGATTGTCGATGTCGTGTTCGAGGAAGAGGACGTACTCTTTATCCGCGGCTTCCTTCAGGAATTTTCCTTTCTCTTCCAGCGTGATCAACGGACGCGTATCGTAGCCCATCACGTAAGCCAAAGGGATGTGTCCCACGGAAGGGAGCAAATCGGCCATAAACACCAGTGTTTTTCCTTTGTACTTGATATGCGGGATCATTTGCGCATCGGTATGACCATTCACCATCAGGATGTCGAAATAATTGAATCCTTCTTTATCGATGAACTTTAACTGGCCGAGTTCCATCATCGGGATGATATTCTCTTTCAGGAAGGAAGCCTTCTCCCGGGCATTGGGTTCGGTGGCCCATTTCCAGTGCATGCTGTTGCTCCAGTAGGTGGCATTCTTAAAAGTCGCCTCGAATTTCGTGCGATCGGCATTCCATTGGATGCCACCACCACAGTGATCGAAGTGCAAGTGCGTTAAGAATACATCGGTTACATCATCGGGATGGAAGCCCAGTTTTTTCAGGTTCCCGGTCAGGGTATCGTCGCCAAACAGGTAGTAGTACCCGAAAAACTTATCGTCTTGTTTGTTGCCCATGCCGTTGTCGATGATCATGAGCCGGTCGCCATCTTCAATGAGCAGGCAGCGCATGGCCCAACTGCACATGTTGTTCGCATCGGCCGGATTCGTTTTCTGCCAGAGGCTTTTCGGTACCACGCCGAACATGGCGCCACCGTCCAGTTTGAAATTTCCAGTGTTTAAAGGGTAGATTTTCATGCTTGAGGTTTAAGTAACAGGTTGCTGTTGACAAGATCCAAAGATAAGAAAGTAGCGCTAACTGGAATTTAAATAAGTTTATAAACCATTAAAACTGTTATGAGAGTACATTTTATAGCCATCGGAGGAAGCGCCATGCACAACCTGGCCATCGCGCTGCATAAGAAAGGATTTCAGGTAAGCGGTTCGGACGACGAGATTTTTGAGCCGAGTAAAAGCCGCATTGCGAAGTACGGCCTGCTTCCCGAGCAATTCGGTTGGTTCCCGGATAAGATCACGGACGAATTGGATGCCATTATTCTGGGAATGCATGCCCGGGAGGATAATCCGGAATTGAAACGTGCTCAGGAACTGGGATTAAAAGTTTATTCTTATCCCGAATACATCTATGAGCAATCCAAAAATAAAGAGAGGGTCGTGATTGGCGGGAGCCATGGCAAGACTTCCATCACATCCATGGTGCTTCATGTGCTGGGAAAAATGGACATCGCCTTCGATTACATGGTCGGTGCTCAGCTCGAGGGTTTCGAAACGATGGTGCAATTGTCCGATGCGCCGCTCATCGTGCTGGAAGGCGATGAGTATTTGTCGTCGCCCATCGACCGCAGGCCGAAATTCCATTTGTACCATCCGAACATTGCGCTGATCAGTGGCATTGCCTGGGATCACATCAACGTATTTCCGACCTTCGATAATTATGTGCAGCAGTTCAGGATGTTCATCAACCTGATCGACGAAGAGGGTACGCTGATTTACTGCGAAAACGATGAGGTGCTGAACGAAGTGGCCTATTATGCTCATAATCCGGCCCTGAAATTACCATATGGAACTCCGAAGAACCGGATTGAGAACGGGGTAACTTATTTGCTGACTGAATTTGGGGAAATCCCGCTCCAGATTTTCGGTGACCACAACTTGCAAAACCTAAACGGAGCACGCATGATCTGCAATCAGTTGGATGTAACCGATGAGGAATTTTACGGAGCCATTCAGGATTTTAAGGGAGCTGCCAAGCGTCTGGAACTGATCGCGAAGAATGATCAAACAGCGGTTTACAAAGACTTTGCCCATTCACCATCCAAATTAAAGGCCACCACGCAGGCGGTAAAACAGCAGTACAAAAACCGCGAGGTGATTGCCTGCATGGAATTGCATACCTTCAGTAGTCTGAACAAGAATTTTTTAAAGGAGTATGACGGGAGTATGGCTGCGGCCGATGAGGCTTACGTATATTACAACGAGCATACGATCGCACACAAGAAGCTCGATCCGATTTCACCCGGCGACGTGCAGGCGGCATTCAACTCGAAGAATGTAACGGTTTATAACGATTCGCAGGCCTTATTTGATATGCTGAGTCAAAAGGATTGGAAGAACAAAGTGTTGTTGTTGATGAGCTCCGGAAATTTCGACGGCATCGACCTGAACGCTTACGGGGAGCAGCTCATAAAAAAAGGTGAGTAGAACACTCACCTTCTTGCACTAACTAAACAGGAAATAAACTCAATCAACTGTTTAACTCTTCTTTTTCTCTTTTATCGTTGATCTTATGGGCGATGAACAGGCCGATTCCGCCGAACAGGAAGACCATCGAGAAATAACAGACCTGGTCGTTCAGGCTGGTGTAGGCATCCAGCATGTTGCCGATCAGCAATCCGACGCCCACGCCAATCGCCATCAGGGCAAAACGAATGGCTCCGCTACCGCCTCGTTTGTGGCTTTTAAACTGACTGACATCAATGCCTTTTTCGATCATTTTTAATTTTTCCTGGTGTTCCATTCTTCGGAGTAACACCACCATCCCGAAAGCTGCGATCGGAATTAAGAAAGGAAATATGCCTATTACATCTGACATGGTATTTGATTTTTTTGGTTTCTGCTCTCTTAGACACAAAACTTTTCAGCGATGTTACAGATGGCACAAAAAAATATTTTTAAAGCTCTTGTAACATTGTTTACTTTATAGGTGTCTAACAGGCAGAACACTATTTTGAAAGATACTGATCTCATACAAGGCTTACTGAACCGGCAGACCGGCGCCATGAATTATTTCGTGAATAATTACCAGCAGTTTGTTTTTGTGCTTTGCGTGAAGATGGTCAACAATGAGGTGGTGGCCGAGGAGATTACGCAGGATGTGCTGATCAAGTGCATTGAGAAGATCGATTCCTTCAACCGGCAGTCACAGCTTAAAACCTGGGTGTATACGATCGCCAAACGGGAAACACTGAACTACCTGCGGGTCAATCGTCCCGAAACACTGGAACTGAAAGAA
>JAGQZT010000109.1 GCA_020435335.1 Flavobacteriales bacterium
AACACAGGTTAAAGAATAAACGCGACCGGGTTACCCGGTTTCCTCCTAGCGGGATATACAAATATTCCTTCATAAACGTACCCAGGGTAATGTGCCACCTTCGCCAGAATTCCGTAATGCTTTTCGAAATGTAAGGCGAGTTGAAATTTTCGGGAAAGTGTAATCCCATCATTTTCCCCAAACCAATAGCCATATCGGAGTACCCGGAAAAATCAAAATAGATCTGCATCGTGTAGGCCAGCATTCCGATCCAGGCACTTGCTGCGGACAGCCCGTCCATCTGACTGAAAATTTGCTCAGCTTGTTCGGCCATTACATTGGCAATCAGCACTTTTTTGGCCAGACCGATGATAAAGCGATAGAACCCGATCAGCTTATCATCAATTCGTTCTTCACGATGAATGATCTCATCGGCGATTTCCCGGTACCGTACAATCGGACCCGCAATCATTTGAGGAAAAGAAATGATGTACAACATATAATTCGACAACTTCTCAAAGGGAGCATGAATTTTACGGTACACATCGACCGAATAGGTAATGGATTGAAACGTAAAAAAGGAAATCCCGATGGGGAGAGCAACCCGAATCCATTCAATCTGCCCGGTCCCAAATACAGACAGTAAGTGATTAACGTTATCCACAAAGAAGTTGGCGTATTTGAAATAAGCCAGCAAACCCAGATTCAGGACGAGAGACCATACCAACAATACTTTCCGAGGATAAGCTTTGTCTGTCCGGAATAGCTTCTGGACAACAAAAAAATTGATGATGATGGCTCCTGTCAGAACAAATACAAACGCCGGAGCTCCCCAACTGTAGAAAAATAGACTCGCCAGCAAAATGACATAGTTCCTGAATTTTTGGGGAGTGACATGATAGACCAGAAAAAATAGTGGCAAAAAATGAAATAAGAAGAATATGCTGCTAAAAACCATCCGGCCTATTCAAATATAAAAGGTCATACAAATTAATGCATTATTATTTTAATCCCATGATCCCATGGAACAAAGCAAGGGCTGTGAGCTCACGCTGTCACTTCTTTAACATATGGATTCTTGTTTAGTCAAGCAGGTAACCGAAGTTTTACCTGAAACCTTTGAAGCTGGCATGGTGCTACTGCCCGATTTTCATCTAATATCATCCGTTTCGCTGTATGATGTTTCCGGGCAATTACTTTCAAAAAGCCAACATAAGGATTCTTTAATCCATTTGAAACTTGATGGCCCTCCGGGATTATACTTCATCCGGATTGATACCCCTTCGGGTAATTTTATGCGGAAGATTGTGAAAGAATAGCCCATTCTTTACACGCAAACTGACTAAACTCATCTGTCAATTTCTTTCTTCTCACTACCTTCGTCTTATGTGGAGATTGTTTCTCATAGTTGTTTTGCTGTTTCCCTGCACGTTTCAGGCTCAGACCAATGAGCCTCTTGAATTACCGCGTTATGCGGTATTTGTGGAAGCCGGAGGCAAAGGATTCCTTTCGGTTAATTATGACATATCCCTGGGAAAAAATCACCGGTTGGGTATTAGCCTGACGGCCTTGGATTATGAAGTGCTGAATGAAAATTTCAAAGATTCCTTCGAAGTCCACAACTGGTGGTCACCAGGTTTGATGTACTATTACCTGAAAGGAAAAACGAACCATTTTCTGGAGCTAGGTGCCGGTATGAGTATATCTCCCTATCCTGGCAAGGTATACGATTCTCCCATTCATACCGACTCTCCGTTCTCCTTTCACGGCGTGATCGGTTGGCGATATCAAAAACAGGATCATTTCCTGTTTCGGGCTGGGTTTACACCCTTTTACCGGCCTAAGGTTTGGTTCTTACCGTTAATCGGGCTAAGCGTAGGCTGGAGCTGGTAGTTGCAACAGCATGAATTTATTGCTTCACGATCTTTTTAAGGTGCAGGTTGCTGCCTTCCCGGATTTTCAGGAAATAAACCCCTGGCGACAAATAATTACCCTGATCGAAGGTAATGGTATTCACACCTTCCGTTACTTGCCTCCGAACCGTATGGATCGCTCTGCCGGAAAAATCCGAAAGTTCCAGCACAACCTCCTCCGGTTTTAGGGCATGGATGGTTAATGTAAAGCTTCCTGTAGTCGGATTCGGATACAAATCCACATCCAGGTTATCCGTACGAACCACGTCAACACCCACTCCAAAACTATCCTGGAGTATGTATATTCCCGTTGAATCAATGTAGAAGTTCAGGGAATCCAGTGTGGAATCGTTCAGATTGATGTTTACGGTCCAAACCGAATCATGAGGAATTCCGGGCAGATCAATGGTTATAATATAAGTAGCATTACTGGTAATTCCGTTCAGGGTGTAAGAACCGTTGGCACCGGTAGATACGCCGCCGACGATTCCTCCCGGAGATTGGTCAACGGTAATATCAATTCCCGGAATCGGGTCACCGGGTTGTTTCTGGAAGCTTCCTGAGCTCTGAAAAACATACCCTTTAACCGAACTGCTTCCGGTTAATGGTGGAGGCACTACCAGTTTCACATCCTTTTGAACTACCCCGGAATCACAATGAACCGAAAACACGCCCGCCAGATCCCATCGGTAGCACCAGGTTGGTTCCTTGAAGTAGGAAGTCAGCGCTCCCGGATAGAGCGAGGTGTCTGCATTCACACGAACCAGAAAACTATCGGCAGGAACATAATTAAATTGATAATTACCGCCGGCATCTGTCGTAGTAGAGTCAATCGGATGCCAGGGCTTGGGAACAATTCCCTTCCGGAATAAAAATACTTTCGCATTGTTTACAGGAGTTACCCCTCCGATTGTAACCTGACCGGTTACGGAATTCGCACAATTACAGATCAGGCTGTCGTCGGACGTTGTCGTAACATCAATCCCGAAAGGCAGGTTCACCATATACATATTCGGAATCGCATAAACGGAATCCAGCACCCCGAAGTACGACGTATCGATATTCACAACAGGTGTTAAAGCATTGGCATAAACACTGTCGATATCCGGACAGGAAGGATCAAGATCATGATCGGTTTTAACGACCAGCACCTGATTGGTTTCCATGCCGCTGGTATGAATGAAGCCTCCGTCCAGGGTTGGTGTAATCTCAAACGGAAAATTGTTGTAGGATGATGCAACGGGAGTTTTAAAGCGTTTTACACCGACATAATTTCCAAGATCATCAAATCGGAAGATCGCACCCTGACCGTTCACCTGATCCACACCTTCAATAAGAATGGTTCCTTTTCCATCTGTTGTACTTCGCACCAGTTCTATTTCGTGAGGAATCGGAAGGGTATAATATTTCGTCCAGTTCGTGGTTCCATTGTTCATTTTTACCGAAGTGATGACCGGCCGTTTGAAAGCCCCGCCGACCGTATCATAGACCTCAACAACCACAAAAGCATCGGTGGCATTGAGGATGCCTACGGCAAAACCATCCGAAGTATAGTTATTATCTATTGGCGCTGCGAACTTCACATTTTTACTCCAGATGATATTCCCCACATTATCCAGTTTCGTCATTAGCACATAGGATTCGGTTGTTCCGATGTTGTCCTTCGATTCCCCAACCAGAAAAAGGCCGCCATCAGGTGTTTCCAATCCGGCCCGGAATTCGAATTGCGTAGTATCGGTATTGCGATAGATGCTATCCCAGAGCAAGGCTCCGCTGGCATCGAATTTCATCACCATTGCATCGTTTTTGTATGGTGGAATATATGTTTTTGTGAGATTTCCGTAGATCGCATAACCACCATCCTGAGTCGCAATAATCCCATTCGGATTGATGGTTAGTGAATCTACGAAATAACCGGTATGCCAGTTAATAGCCCCGTTCAAATCATAATTAATCAGATAAGGGCCATCATGAACATAAACCGGAGAACCCAATGCTTCCGTTGTATAGAGTACCGTATGACTGGTTGCGGAAGTAGTGGCTTCAACCATATCGTGCCCGCCGTTCGTATTGTTGGGTTGAAAAACATAAACAGAATCCCACACCGAATTGCCATCAATATCCAATTTAACCACATTGGGGTTGAATCCAGCTGCCTGATCGTCGTAATGGTTGGATAAAAAATACCCGCTCTGATCTTTTATCTCGCTCACGATTGCTCCGGTGAACTGAAAGGTGGGATTAAACTGTGCAAATTTAATGCGGGTGGTGAATTTACTGTGCTTAACCTGAGCCGGCAATACCAGCACCCCCAGCATAAAAATTAAAAAAACCGCTGTCCTTTTCATAATCCCAAAATATAAGTCGTGCTAATTTACAAAAACTTCCCGAATAAAACTTTTCAGGGTAAAAATTGCCTATCCGGCAAAGGAACCGAAGCCGTTTCGAAAGATTTCAATGTGACCAACCTCACGCCCTAATTAAATACCAATCAACAATTTGATAAAAGCATATGAAACTTTTATTGTTAAATTTACGTCAATAAGGTGATTCGAAAAAGGTGATGAAATTATTCGCATACATAGGTTTAATCATTCTTCTGGCTTGTTGCTTTCAGGCAAAATCACAGTACTTGTGCGACTACGAATTACGGGTTTTAAACAAGCAAAAAAGGCAGGTCAGAAAGGACTGTGTCTCCCATGCAAAATCCTGGATCAAATCGCACCGGGATTCGTTGAACATCCCGAAAAAAGTGAATCTTTCGCCTTTCAAATTTCAACCAAGGCCGGATGAATACGAAAAGGGAGAATACAACCACATCAATCAGTGGGAAACCATCGACTCCCTGTTGTGTGTGACCGACCGGAAAAACTATGTGAATACCGCGAAAGACGAATTAAAAAAACGTGATCTGACCGTTTACGAAATTTCCACTTCCTATACCCCAACGAATGCCGATAACCCACAGATTGGCAGCAGCCTGTATTTCCAGTATGGCATTGATGGTAAAGTTTTAAGGATTATTCTAAGGATAAAAACCTTAAGCAAAACCTCGGAGGTGTTTTTCCATTGAATATTGGTTTAATTTTTGCTACCTTAGTGGCTTCTTACAACTAGTATTATGAAAAAATTACTTACGATTTTATTGATTTTTGCCAGTGTACTTACTTACGGTCAGACCAAGAAAGAAATCCTTGCCAAAAAATGGAAACTGAATAAAGTTGAAGAATTCGGTCAGCAATTCGACCCCATGGATGGACAGAAAGGTGACTGGATCGAGTTTAAAGCGGATGGAAATTTCACGGGTATCATCGAAGGAAATCACGTGGAAGGCAGCTGGACGGCATCAAGTAGTGCCAGTCTGAAAGTTGATAAAACAAATTCTAAAACCAAAATCAACTGGGTCAAGGTTAAAATCGTGGAAAAAGGTAAGTTCGCCATGGAATATCAAAACGGGGATTTAATTACATCAACCCTGATCTTTGTCCCTGAAGAATAGGTGTTTTTACGGAGCATTATTCAACAACTTTTCCACAAGCCTCATCACCAAATACCCCAAAAACAGCGGTCATCCTAAGTTATTAACAACCAGCGACTAAATGGGTTTAGTCGAACATGGTCGATTTGAAGCTTTTTTAACTAACTTTAGCCGAGTTTTTAAAAATAGAACAACATGAAAACCCTGGCTTTTTTAATTTCTACGGCATTTATTTTCCAAATTTCCGCTCAGTCCCTGCAAGATTCATTTAACACCGCCCTAACGAAAAGCGACCTGCCCGAACAACAAACTCCATTGTACAGTTTACAGGCTAATGTCGATTATACTCAGCATGGCGTTCAACTGAAATGGAATATTACCGCCGAAAACCTGAGTTATAAATTCATCATCGAAAAAAGCGCCGACAAATCGATCTGGATCGAAGTAAGTACCGTTTACGGAGCTGCTCACAAACAACAAGACATGGAGTATTTCTACGTGGATTTCATGCCTCTGGAAAACCTCTCCTACTACCGCATTGTTCAGGTAACCGAAACCGGCGACGAATCACTATCCAATACCATTCCCGTGAACTACGTATTAACCGAATACAACACAGCCGGTGTAAGTCTGTTCCCGATTTCTACCGACGGTGAGGCTTTCAAGATCAGCAACATTCACTGGGAAGAGGTTTTTGATCATGAAATCCTGCTGGTACTTCGCGACAAAAAAGGAGAAGAATTTTACTCCAAAGCCGTGATCAATATCGAGAACGAGAAAATCATTGCCGTGCCGATCGAGAAACAAATCCCTTCGGGGGAATACCTCATCACTGCCAGCTCTGAGAATCAGATCTACAGCCAGAACATTACGATCAACTAGTTGTAAATCCAAAACAAAACAGGCTTTTCCTGTTCTTTCAGGACCTTATCCATCGCCAGCATCATGTTGTCCGATACAGCCGGACAACCCCAGCTCTCCGCAATGTGGAATGGATACACTTCTTCATCATCGATGATGCTCCAGGAGTGAAAAACAATATACCTTTTATAAGCATTGTTGTTCGTTTTTTCCAGGCCGTGCAACTTGTAATTGATATGCACCCCAAACGTACTGTAACCACGCTTCCCCACTTTGTACTTTCCCAGCGACGAACAATGTGTATCGGGTGTGTTGCTGAATTGCGGCTTCTTGTCCGGATCGTAATTCGATAAGTTATCACAGGCACCATGACTGCATACCCCTGATTTAATGACCGAATCGCCTTCTAAATCCCACAAAAAAAACCGCTCTTTCCCGGAGTGAATGGTCATGTCGACCAAAATACAAACGCTGGTGTTCAGGTTATTTTGTTCACAATAAGCCTTGGCTTCTACGGCTTTTTCTTTTAACCGGACTTGTGTCTTCACTTCAGCTTTCGAGTGACAACTCCATCCCAGTATAACCACGACAATGATGCTCCATTTTTTCATACGTTCCGATTTTAGGTTAACACAGGAAACGACCCGGAATCAAACCGGATTCCCTCCTATTGATCTACTCTGCCTTTGATTTGACGGTTGATGATGCTTCCACAGCTGTACCTTCGAACTCCAGTGCCGGGCCTTTTTCTCCTAAGTCAGGAACTACAGGAACCAAAGCATTCAATTCATACACGTTTTTGTACCCATAACCGTACAGGTTGATGAAGGTGGGAATATTCAGCGCCAGCGGAGCCGATTTTCGTGCAAAATAATAGGGATCCTTATCCAGGTTATTGTTGCAGTAGATCAACACCCTGGTATCTTTCGAAGGAATCACCTTAGCCAGCTTATCCGCCGTGAAATCGGAAAAATTGAGATGAACCGCACCTTTAACGTGTTTAGCCTTATACATCTTTTCCGACCGGGTATCAAGAATCATGGTACCCTTCTCTTTTGACAAGCGAATAAAATCCTCCAAGCTTACCGTGTGTGTTTTTCGATGTTCTTCGGCTTCTGCAGTTAGTTCAACAAACCCCGGATAATCTACATCTGACGGTGTATGTTTTTGGGCTTCCGGTTGTGCGCATGCTACTGCTCCCAGCAATAACATCATGATGGTTGGGATTGTTTTCATAGTATAAAATTTTAAGATGATTATTTGATTTTGAATTTGGTTTGAATCTCATAGCGAAGCTTGATCTCAGGGACATTTTCCATGTAGCTTCCGGATCGGCCCGATTTGCTGTAACTCAATACGGAATTGCTGTAGGTGTCCTGCTGGGGCTGCCAGTACCAGGACGGATTGCTGTTATCGATGCTTTTGATCTCATCCACCTGTACCAGTTCACCCAGCTCGGCATCAACGGCTTCCAGCAGATAAGCTGCTTTCTTTTTGGCTGCCCTGATGGCTTCGATCTTCACTTCCTCCCGCAATTCCTGAATATGTTTGTTGCTGCTTCCGGTAATTCGGATCGATGTAATGTAGTCTTTGTCCAGGTCCTTGACCAACTTCATGAAATCGGTCTTGGCATCCAGTTTTAAGGTAATCTGCTTGGATTGCCTGGAATCGTTCCGGTGGTGCCACCAGTAATACCAGTAAAACGTGGAATTGACATGGTTAAACAAGGCATCATTTTCGGTGATCTGATGTCCCAGTAAGATCGTCCAGAATGCCTTTTCGACACCCGACAACTGATTACCCTGCTCGGTGATCGTGATTTCCAGCTCAATCTCATCCGGCGGAACGACCATTTCCGCGCTCCCGGTAACGGTGATAATTCGATTCATTTCAGTTGTAACTTCAATGGCTTGGGTAAACAAACTTGTTATGGTTAAAGCCAGCAGGATGCCTATTTTTTTCATGTTTTTCGGTTTTATTTTTCAACTAAATTAGAAGAGGAAAATCACCGTTTCAATCTCAAATTAGGGAAACTGTCTGTTGCCTGAGGGAAAACATCCATTGGATGAGGCAGACGGAAAAAACAGGTTCAAACAGCCGAAAAATCAAGGTTTTATGCACATTTTTCAGATTGCGATTTTTAAAAAAGGTGTAATTTTAGCTCAGCGATCATCACAATGAAACTGCGACTGACATACATACTCGGTTTATTGCTGTTCTGCAATTCCCTTCTTCCTGCGCAAGACAAGAAGGAAGAATCTGTGTACCCGCAAAAAATGAAAAGTAGCTTTTCGAAAGTGAGTAGAAGCGACCGGACCAAGGAAGTCAATCAGAAATTAAGCGAAGCCGAAAAGATCTTCGGCAAACAACCCAACGAAGCTCTCGATCTGGTTCATGATGCCCTGCTGATCTGCATCAAGGAAAATTATTCCACCCTCGAAGCTGAAGCCTATACACTTCTCGGCCGGTTTAACTACAATCTGGGTGAATACAAACTTTCATATAAAAATTACAACAAAGCCATTACCATTTATGATGTTCAGAAACTGGTATCCAACTACAACTATTCGGCAACCCAGAAACTGCTTACCCTCTATTATCCAACCGGCCTTTCGGCTGAAAAAACCGGCGACTACGAAAACAGCTTGAAGTATTACGACCTGCTTCTTAACAACGCCAAAAGCGATGATGAAGTCGTTAAAGCACATCTGGCCATCAGCAACGTTTACCTGCTTCAAAAAGACTTTAAAGGCGCCCAGCATCACCTGGAAATTGCCTTGAAAATTGAGAAGAAAAGAGATAACAAAAAAGGTCTGGCTCTGGTCAACCTCCGGCTGGCCGAACTCGAAAAGGAAAAGAACAACACCGAAAAGGCCCTTCAGTATTATCAAAGCTCTCAGAATACGGCCATTGAGATCAACGACGATCAGGTGGTAAATACGGTATTCAACGACCTTTCCAACATCTACCTCGAAGAGAACAACATCCAGGAAGGAATTGAACTGAATCAGCAGGCGATCGAATACAACCAAAAGATCAATAACCCGCAGGAGGTCTCCAAACGAAACATCGACCTGGCTAATTTTTACATGAAGCAAAACAAGAACGAAGAAGCCATTCAGCACCTGGAGAATACCGTAGAAATTGCCGACAAAACGGGCGATCTCCAGAACAAGAGTAAAGCCATTCAAACCCTTTCCGAAGTCTACAACCGAAGCGGGCAGGAAGAAGAGGCCATGGAGAAATACAGAGAATACCTGGCCCTGGAGGATTCCATTTTTAAACTGAAAGAACAACAGCTCGCCGAACAAAATAAGAAAGGGGAAATGCTGGAAAATGCTCAAAATAAATTATCGCTCCTGGAAAAGGATAAGCAGCTCAATGAAAAAACCATCGAACTGCTGCGTCAGGAAAAGATCATCCAGGAGGAGTTCATCAACAAACAGAAAGTCATTACGTACTCCCTGATTTTCGGAATCATCGTCCTGTTGGTTACTTCCTACCTGGTGTACCGCAGCAACAAGGAGAAAAATAAAGCCAATCAACTGCTCATCCTCAAATCGTTGCGCGCCCAGATGAACCCGCACTTCATTTTCAACGCATTAAATTCCGTGAACAGCTTCATTTCCAAAAACGATGAACGGGCAGCCAACCGCTACCTGGCCGACTTCTCCAAGCTCATGCGCGATGTGATGGAAAACTCCCAGGAAGATTTTATCCCGCTTTCGAAAGAAATCGACATCCTTTCCGTTTACCTCAAACTGGAACACCATCGATTTAAAGATAAATTCGATTACACCTTTGATGTGGACGACAGCATCAACACGGAAGAATATTTCATTCCGCCGATGCTGATTCAGCCCTACATCGAAAATGCCGTGTGGCATGGCCTGAGGTATAAAGAAGAGATCGGTCAACTGAACGTTTCAATCCAAAAAATGAACGATCACATCGAAGTGACCATCCGGGATAACGGGATCGGACGCAAACGTTCGCAGGAACTCAAAACGGAGAACCAGAAGATCATGAAATCGACCGGACTGAAGAACATCGATTCGCGTTTAAAAATTATTAGTGACATCTACAAAGCCAAGCTCGATGTAACGATTGAAGACGTACAACCATCGGGAACGCTTGTTATGATCAAGATTTATCAGGACAACATCAAGAAAACCGAAGTTTAAATCTCAACAACCAAAATCGAAATCACAAATGACAAATCACAAAACCCAAAACTCAACACCAAAAACTCGACACTCAACCAATTGAAATGAACCCATGAAGAATTTAAAAGCCATCATTGTTGAAGATGAAGAAGCCAGCAGGGTCACCCTGAACAACTACCTGGCCAGGTACTGTAAAAATGTGGATGTGCTCGATATGGCCGATTCGGTTAAAAGCGGCCTGAATGCCATTCAAAAACATCAACCGGATGTGGTTTTTCTGGACATCGAGATGCCTTTCGGGAATGCCTTTGATTTGCTCGAATCGCTCAACGACATCAATTTTGAGATCATCTTCGTGACGGCTTACCGCGATTATGCCATCAAGGCACTCAACCTCAGCGCCGCCTATTACATCCTGAAACCCATCGATATCGACGAACTGATCAACGCCGTAAATAAAATCACCGAACGGAAAAAAGAAGGCGAGGATGTGTTCCACACCAGGATCCTGATGGATAACATCAAGTCCAACAGCCTGCAACACAAGAAGATCGTCCTGCCGCAAATGGACGGGTTCGAAGTAATCAAGGTCAATGAGATCATTCGGGCAGAGGCCGACGACAACTACACCAAGTTCTATTTGCAGGGAGGAAAAACCTACCTCGTTTCCAAAACCCTGAAGCATTTCGACGAACTCCTCTGTGAATTCGATTTCATCCGGGTGCACAAATCACATCTGGTAAATCTGCATCACATTGCCAAATACATAAAAGGAAAAGGGGGGCAAGTTCAAATGAGCGACGATAGTCTCGTCGATGTTTCCCCGACCCGAAAGAAAGAATTGATTGATAAGTTTAGCTGATTTCCTTTTTCAACAACTGTTCACATCTTTATTTTAGATAGTCGGCTTGAGTCTTTACTTTTGTTGAAGCTCAAAGCCTGTCATTTCGAGTGTTCTGAGCCTGCGAAGAATGTATCGAGAAAAGACAGCAAAAACAGAACAAAACTAAAATTAGAGGATGAAATTTTTTATCGACACCGCCAATCTGGAACAAATCAAAGAAGCCCAGGCTCTGGGGATTTTGGATGGGGTAACAACCAATCCGTCGTTAATGGCTAAAGAAGGCATCAGCGGAAACGACAACGTGATGAACCATTATAAAACCATTTGCGAGATCGTTGATGGCGACGTAAGTGCCGAAGTGATCGCTACCGATTACCAGGGCATGATTGAAGAAGGCGAGTATTTAGCCTCACTGCACCCCCAGATCGTTGTGAAGATTCCCATGATCAAAGACGGTATCAAGGCCATTAAATATTTCTCCTCCAAAGGCATTAAAACCAATTGCACACTGGTTTTCTCTTCCGGCCAGGCCCTGTTAGCCGCCAAAGCCGGAGCCACTTATGTTTCGCCGTTTATCGGCCGACTCGATGACATCTCTACCGAAGGGATGAGACTGATCGAAGACATCCGGTTGATCTACGACAACTATGCTTACGACACTCAGATCCTGGCAGCATCTGTTCGCCACACCATGCACATCATTCAGTGTGCCGAAGTTGGTGCCGATGTGATGACCGGTCCGTTGAGTGCTATTTTAGGTTTATTAAAACATCCTTTAACCGATAACGGCCTGGCTCAATTCCTGGCTGATCACGCAAAAGTAAATTCATAAATGCTGCTTCAGATTCATCCCGATAATCCGGATAAACGGAAAATTGCTCAGGCCGTAAAGATACTCCAAAAAGGAGGGGTCATTATCTACCCGACAGATACGGTTTACAGTATGGCCTGCGATCTGAACAACAGAAAGGCCGTAGAACGCATGGCACAGATCAAAGGGATCAAAGCGGAAAAAGCCAATTTTTCATTGATCTGTTACGACCTCAGCCACATTTCCGATTATACGGTACAGTTCAGTAATGCCGTATACAAACTGATGAAAAGGGCACTTCCCGGGCCGTTTACATTCATCCTGAATGCAAACACCAGTGTCCCAAAACTGTTCAAATCCAATAAAAAAACAATCGGGATCAGAGTTCCCGACAACAACATTGCCCGGGTATTGGTTCAAGAACTGGGTAATCCCCTGATCTCTACTTCTGTACACGACGATAACGATGACATCCTGGAATACATCACGGATCCGGAAATGATCCATGAGCGTTTCAAGAACATCGTGGACCTGGTCATTGACGGCGGATTCGGAAGAAACGAAGCATCCACGATCATCGATTGCACCGAAGGTGAGGCCGTTGTGATCCGGGAAGGTCTAGGCAGCCTGGCGGTTATCTGAGGGATGACATAAATCATATTATATCTCTTTGATTTTGAGTACATTTAAAGTACTAACCAAAATCAAATTGTTATGAAAAAATCGCTACTTCTTGTTTCATCCGTTTTACTCGGACTTACTTCTTTTGGTCAATGGGAAGGTTTTGAGAACTGGACCAACAACAGTGTTCAAACACTGGATGACTACCAAACTCCTGCCAATGAATGGGGTATGCTTGGTGGAACAGCCACTTATCCCTCCACAGATGCTCAATCAGGAACATACTCCGTCCGCCTGGAAACCGTAATGTCTTCATTTGGAGATACGGTATTCGGTTATTTTATTTCCGGAGATCCGGATTTGGGAACACCCGGTCAACAGGTAACCCTGAATGGTGTTGACAGCATCATCGGATACTACAAGTACGACATCATGGCCGGAGACTCTGCCGTATTGTTGGTCATGACTACCATGGCGGGAACCCCGACCGGAGGAGGCACTTATTATGTAACCGGCACTCAATCTACCTGGAAAAGATTCTCTTATCCGGTAAACGCGGCATTAGCCGATTCAATGCTGTTCGGCGCCGCAACAGGCGATCCGTTAAATAACTTCAGTGGAATTGCCGGGACCTGGATTCAATTCGATGATGTGCAATTGAAAAAAGGTGCTCAGGTGCAGTCTGTAGCTAACGGCGGTTTTGAAAACTGGACACCGATCAACTGGGAAGACCCGACCGGATGGATGACTTTTAACAGCTGGGCTTTGGGTCAGCCTTCGTTACCTGCAAATAAAACCACCGACAGTTACGCCGGCACTTACGCGATCGAACTAACCACCATGTTAACCACCAACGGCGACACCTTGTGGGGTGCTGCCACAAACGGAGGCTTCGGAAACAACGGTCCGGTTGGCGGAGTACCGTTCACCAGCTCACCTACTTCTGTTGAGTGCTACTATAAATATGCCCCCGTTTCCGGGGATCAGGCCGGCATCAATATTGAATTCAGGCAGGGAGGATCCGTAGTTGGTAATTATGGAGTAGGGATCAATTCAACCGTGAGTACTTACACCTTATGGAGTCAGGCTGTTACACCAATGACCCCCGACACTATGTTGATCATGCTATGGGCCGGAAATAACATCGGTAGCCAACTTAAAGTTGACAACATCGATTTCATTTTCCCTGTTGGAATTACCGAAGGATTAACGGTTGAGAAAATAGTTTCTTACCCAAACCCTGCAACAGATGCATTAACCATCCGATTCAACATCGAAAACGACAAAAATGTGATGATCAACCTGATCGATATCACCGGAAAAACGCTGGTAACCCGAAACATGGGTCACCTGGCTTCCGGAACCTACCGTGAAACTTTTAATACTTCTGAATTCGCTTCAGGCATGTATTTCATTGAATTCACGATGGGTGAAGATCAAATCACCGAACGCTTCGTAATTAAATAATACGAATTGAATATGCCCAAGGCCCGGAAGAATTCTTCCGGGCTTTTTGGTTATTCCGTACATTTGCACCATGTCTGCCACCTGGAAAAAACAACTGCACGAGATCATTTTTGAAGCCGATACCACAGCCGGAAAGTGGTTCGACATTATACTGCTTTGGTCTATTTTACTAAGCATCGTTACCGTGATGCTGGAAAGCGTGGAAAGCATCTCCGTGATCCACGGCCAGGAACTTCGGCTCATCGAATGGTTCTTTACCATACTGTTTACCGTCGAATACATCGCCCGGATCATCTCCACCGGTAAACCGCTCAAGTACATTTTCAGTTTTTACGGCATCATCGACCTCGTCTCCATTCTGCCTACCTACTTTGGTATATTTATCAGCGGGACTCACACCCTATCCGTAATCCGAAGCATCCGGTTACTGAGGGTTTTCCGGATTCTGAAACTGGCTCAATTCATCAGCGAAGGAAACAGTCTGATGGTCGCGCTACGAGCCAGCCGGGCAAAGATTGTTGTGTTCTTATTCGCCGTATTAAGCCTCACCTTCATCCTGGGCACCATCATGTACCTCATCGAATCGCCCGAGAGCGGTTTCACCAGCATTCCGAGAAGTATCTACTGGGCTATCGTAACACTAACAACTGTTGGCTATGGCGACATCGCACCGGAAACGGTTTTGGGACAAACCATTGCTTCCCTGATCATGATTATCGGTTATGCCATCATTGCTGTCCCTACCGGAATCGTCGGCGCAGAAATCGCCCGGGCAAAAACAAGCACGAATACACAAGCCTGCCCCTCCTGTTCCCGCGAAGGCCATGATGATGATGCGGAATTTTGCAAATATTGTGGCAGTAAATTGTAGGTTTACAACCTTTGCTTAAATAGGAACGTCCATTTTAACAGAAAAGAACTATTTTTAGCATATGAAAAGGATTGCTGCAATCGCTACGTTACTTTTTTTTACTTCGGGCTTATCCGGTCAGATCAGCCATGGTGGTGATCCTGTAACCTCGTCCGGGAGTTTGTCTACGTCTATTCCTGTAGTCAGCACGCCAAAAGTAGATGCCCATTTTTTACGAAGTGAAGATGCCGTAACCGACCTGCATAAGGATATCCCTCCACGATTCGGCGTTGTGCAAACTGTCTCCATCAACCTTCAAAATGCGGGAAGCTGGGAAAACCTGCCCAATGGCGACAAGGTGTGGCGATTAGAGATACATGCTCCGGATGCCATCAGCATCAACCTGAATTTCAGTGGATTCTACCTCCCTCAGGGATCGACGTTCTTCGTCTTTAACCAGTTTCAAACCCAGGGGGCTTTCAACTATACCAACAACAAAACAACCGGGGAGTTTTCTACCGCTCCGATCAGGGGTGACCGAGCGATTCTTGAGTATTATGAACCTGCCGGTGTTCAGGGACAGGGAATCATTGAACTCGAATCCGTTGTTCATGGTTACCGGGATTTCTGGAAACAACTCAAAGCTTTTGGTAGTTCGGGCTCCTGTAATGTCAATGCCATTTGCGACACCACCTATTGGGGTAACGAGATTCGTTCGGGAGTTATGCTCCTCACGGCCAGCAATTCCCGTTTTTGCTCGGGTGCCCTCATTGCCAATGTGCCACAGGACGGCACTCCGTTCGTTTTAACGGCAAATCACTGTACTCCAAGCTCCAACAACATATTCATGTTCAATTACCAGTCACCGGGATGTACCACCACCACCGACGGGCCCCTTACACAAACCATTAGCGGATGTACCTTACGTGCTACCGATACGCCGTCCGATTTTTATCTGGTTGAGCTATCCAGTATTCCACCTGCAGGCTACAATGTATTTTACTCCGGATGGAGCAATGTGGACGTAGCTCCCACCAAAGGAACCGGAATCCATCATCCTGTCGGAGATGTGAAAAAGATTTCTCATGACAATGATTTGCTGGTAAGCGCCGGATACTACAGTGCCGGAAATGATCACTGGCAGGTTGTCGATTGGAATTCAGGAACCACACAAGGAGGCTCCTCGGGTTCTCCGCTGTATGATCAGAACCACCGTATAGTCGGCCAACTTCATGGAGGAGATGCTGCATGCGGAAATGATGCCTTCGATTATTATGGTAAATTTTCTGTATCGTGGGATAATAGTGCCAATACTGCTCAACAACTTAAATTCTGGCTTGATCCGGGAAATACCGGAGCCAATTATTCCAATGGATATGACCCCAATGGTTCGGCATTTTCTTTGGATGCCGTGTTGATCGATGTCTCCGGCATTAACCGGTTCATCTGTGGAGATACCATTCGCCCGAAGATCACCTTCAGGAACCACGGATCTACCAGCCTGACTTCTTTAAAGATCAATTACCAGCTGGATGGAGGTGGGATTTCTACCGTAAACTGGAATGGGAACTTATCCACCTATGATGTAGACAGCATCATGCTGCCTGCCATTTATGTTGCCAGTGGCGACCACATTTTCAGCACGTCCTGTTCCGACCCGAACAGTTCTACCGATCAAAACGCATTAAACGATACGGCATCCGTTGCCTTCCGATCCAATGCCGATCCGACGATAGCGGCACTATACCTCCATACGGATAATTTCGGTGCAGAGACCTCCTGGATCGTTCGTGATGCATCCGGAAAGATTTACACACAAAGTACCGGCTATCAAAGTGTTAACGGGGGTGAACAGATCACCGAATACCTGTGCCTGTACGACAGCTGCTTCACGTTAGTGATCAAAGATGAGTATGGAGATGGATTTTGTTGCACTTTCGGAAACGGTTCCGCTTATTTAACGGACAACTTTGGCGATACCATTTTTTCGAATACCACCTTTAATAGTGACAGCCTGGTTATTCCATTCTGTATTGCCAAAAACAGCATTGACGAATACAGCCTGGACGAGTTCAACCTGTTTCCCAACCCCAGTAACGGGCTGATCAATGTAAAAACCAATAACGCCTCAGATTATCAGCTGACCGTGTTTGATGCTATGGGGAGAACCGTATACCATGAACCCAACATGAATTCCGGTACTGCGAATATCGACTTGAGTCATTGCCGAAAAGGTATTTACCTGGTTCAGGTGCTCGGAGAATCCGGCCGGCAAGTGAGGCGGTTAGTCCTTCACTAAGGTAGTGTTACCAGAAAACCATCCGTAATGTTGTGGCTTCTTCGTAGCTTTTGAATCATTTCACGGGCTTCATCTTTCGAACTCAGTTCCCCGTAAGAGATTTTCATCCACTCACCCGTATCTTTCTTGTGCACTTTGGACGGATCAAGGTTATGCTCCCGGATGTATTGATCCAGCCTGGATTGAGAGAATTTGGATAAGGAGAGAATCTGGATGCTGTATTTAGCACTTGAAGGTGATGGTGCTGGCGTTTCAGTTGACTTTGCGCTGGTATTTGTTGTTTCTTCTTCCAACTCATTAACACTTGCCGCTCCATTTCCTCCGGTTAATTCGGTATTGTTACCAAATGGTGATGAATTAGATTCTCCTTCAGTTTTAGTAGTGCTTGCTTGTTGAGCAGCTTCTTCGGCTTCTTTTTGACGTTGAGCCGCTGCCTGTTCAGCCGCTAATTGTTCCTGTTTGGCTTTTTCTTCCGCTGCTTGTTGAGCAGCTTCTTCGGCTTCTTTTTGTCGTTGGGCCTCTTCCTGAGCAGCTTGTTCTGCTGCTAACTTTTCCTGCTTCGCCTTTTCTGCTGCTGCTTGCTGAGCAGCCGTTTCGGCTTCTTTTTGACGTTGAGCCTCTTCCTGAGCAGCTTGTTCTGCTGCTAACTTTTCCTGCTTCGCCTTTTCTGCTGCTGCTTGCTGAGCAGCCGTTTCGGCTTCTTTTTGACGTTGAGCTTCCTCTTGAGCCGCTTGTTCAGCAGCTAAATTTTTAGCCTCTTCATCTTTAATCTTTTGTTCCAGGTTGTCAGCTGGTTCTTCTGTTTCCATTTCAGCCGGCGTTTCGGGCTCAACTTCGGGTGAGGCATTGCTTGATGCTTCAGTTTTAACTTCTTCAGTTGCAGGCTCATTGGCAGCCAGCATGGAAGGTTCATGCGTTAAGCTGATCCGCGGAAAATTAACGGATGTTTTCTCTTCGTTCTTGGAATATTGAAACTCGACCGGGAAAACAAACTCCCCTGTTCCGCTCAGGGTCACACCCAATTCTACAGTAAGCGTACCTGAAGGCGGTACGGCCATCACATAAAACTTAATGTACTTGTCGTTACGGTCTGAGAACAGCCCGTTATTCGGAGAAGGATTATAGGTATGGCTGTTATCAATGTAATAGGTGATCCGGGCAATATCGACTCCCTCCAGACCACTAACCGTTGTTTTTACGGAATAACTACCGGCTGCTCCGGCAGGTTGTACGTCATGAAATGCCGTAACGTTTTGCAAAAATGCCTGCAACGGCATAAATAACAGAAGCCATAAAACTAGTGTATACCTCATCTTCAATAAACCTTGATGGGGTATAAATATAGAATAATTTTTGGATTCGAAAAATTAATTGATCACTCCCAGCTCTTTCCCGACCTTCTCAAATGCGGCAATGGCACGATCTAAATGTTCTTTGGTATGGGCTGCAGATAACTGAACACGGATCCGGGCCTGCTCTTTCGGAACAACCGGATAAAAGAATCCAATGGCATAAATCCCTTCTTTGAGCAGCTTATCGGCAAATTGTTGTGATAAAGCCGCATCGTAGAGCATAACCGGCACAATGGCCGAATCACCGTCTTTGATCTCCAGACCGATCTTACGGATTCCTGCCTTGAAGTAATTCGTATTCCATTCCAGTTGATCCCGTAACTCCGTAGTTGAATTCAGCAGATCAAATACTTCCATCGCTGCACCGACAATAACCGGCGACAATGAATTCGAAAACAGGTAAGGCCGCGAACGCTGACGCAACATATCGATAATTTCTTTCTTACCGGATGTAAACCCACCCATGGCTCCACCCAGTGCTTTTCCCAGGGTAGAGGTTATGATGTCTACCCGGCCCATAACGCCACAATGCTCATGGGTTCCTCTACCGGTCTTTCCGATAAACCCGGTAGCATGGGAATCGTCAACCATCACCAGAGCATCATATTGCTCAGCCAGATCACAGATCTGATCCAGTTTTGCCACATAGCCATCCATGGAAAAAACCCCGTCGGTTACAATGATCCGGTTTCGCTGTGCCTGTGCTTTTTTCAGTTGTTCTTCCAGGTCAGCCATATCACTGTTCTTATACCGATAGCGGGCAGCTTTACACAACCGCACTCCATCAATGATGGAAGCATGATTCAGCTCATCGGAAATGATTGCATCCTCTTCCCCGAATAACGGTTCAAAAACACCACCATTGGCATCAAAAGCCGCTGCATACAGAATGGTATCCTCCATGCCCAAGAAATCGGAGATTTGTTTCTCGAGGGATTTATGAATATCCTGAGTACCGCAAATAAAACGAACAGAAGACATTCCGTAACCGTGGGAATCCAGTGCCTTTTTAGCACCTGCAATCACCCGCTCATGAGAAGACAGTCCCAGGTAGTTATTGGCACACATAATCACGACATCCTCACCGGTCTGAACTTTGACTTCAGCTCCCATGGGAGTGGTAATAATTCGCTCTCTTTTGTAAAGCCCTGCTTCTTCGATCGACTTTAATTCTTGCTGTAATTGCTGTTGTAATTTGCCGTACATAATCTAAATTTTTGAGCTAACGAATTTAATACTTTCTTCACTCATAGAAAAATTTAGCCGGCTAATTCTTAAAGCAGCTGAAAAGAACTCAGAAGGAAAAATAAGATGACAACTGTTACTTACCCCAAACGTGTCGGTTTCGGTCTTTTGTGTAACCCACTTTTCCGGAAGAGGTCACTCTTTTCCCCCCATTCCTCGGTTTGTTGTACTTCGGCTTACCGCACGACTCCATAGAGACTGCAACGGTAGCAAATAAACCGCATACAAAGACGAATGCTAATATTTTGCTTAACAACGATTTTCTCATTTCACAAAATTTTCAACCCCATAAAATTAAACATAATTCTATAAATACAAAATGTATCTGGTTTTTTATCTTACGTAAAACTAATAAGCTCCGTTTCGTTTTCGCAAAAACCACTCCAGGCTGACTAATGCCAATAACACAAAAAATATCCATTTGAGGTTAATGATCTCTTTCAGGTCTTTTTCTTCATAGATCACCGAGGCGATGTTGGTATTGCCCCTGATTTTTTCGGCAACCTGTCCGGTTTGTGTGGGAAGGAACATCTCCCCGGCAAATTTCTGAGCGATGTTCTGCAGCAACTGGTGGTCCGCGACGGTATTATTAGCCTCCAGCAGCAATTTCCTGATATTGATCCTGCCGTTTTCCTGATACTCTTTATCACCTAAACGCACGGTAGCCGTATAGTGATAAAACCCAACCGGCAGCAATCCGGCATTCAGCACATAAGCATTGGTGGTCTTACTGAATGCGAATTTGTATCTGGCTCCTCCCTCTTCCGTCAGATCAATATTAATTTCAGGTTCGTTAATCAATTCATAACTTTCGTTATACAACTCGGCATTGATCAGAATTTCTTCATTTTCAAAATACTCGTTTTTGGTAATTATCCTGAACTTGCTTTTATCTTCCCTCACCGAAAGGAACTGAACCGTTTTATTGATCAACTCATCAAAGCTTTCCGTTTGGTTGTTTTTTAAATAATCCTGCATGCGCCAACGCCAGAGGCCTTCCCCGGCAAACACGGCCGACTTGTAATCATCGTCCTGAAAAAACACGAACAACGGAGACTCTGTTGTAACGCTTCCGATCTTCTGATACAACAACACATAAGCATTGGTCTGCAAACCATATTGCCCGAATGGTCCTGAAACCGGAGGCAACTGACTGATCATTTTACCTGTTTTCCCTGAAATGGTAAACAGCGGGAATTGGGGTGCGGCAACCGCCTGAATCTCATTGGATTTGTTGCCTGAGTTTTTAATGCTCAACCCTACGTTTAACGCATTGAACTGGGCTAATGCCGTCTGATTTCCCAGTATATGGAGCGCCGGAACACGGGCATCCCTGAGTTTCTGAAGCACAGCCTGCATCTGTGCCGTAGGCTGATGAACAATAACCATGCTGTATGATTTGAACTGGCCATCAAACTCGTTGATGAGTTGAGTGGTTACCTTATAATTTTCATTGCTTTCAATACTCAGTTTCAAGGCTTTGATGTCAGGATGAGGCGCACTGGCCAGAATCAACACATTCTGGCGGCCATCCAGCACTTCGATGTAAATATCCTTGGCATTGTTTACCCGGCTGATTTCTCCCTCTACGGATGAAAATGTTACCCGGTAATGCTGCATTCCTACTTCGCCGGCATCCAGCAAAACAGACTCATTGATGCTCATTTGCTTCCCGGAAATCTCATAAGATTTTGAAAACAATTCTTTCCCCTGACGGGTTACCGTTAACCGGGTTTGATCCCCCTGGCACTGAACAACTTCGGCATTAATTTCAACAGGAAACTCATTCCCCAAAAAGGTGATCTTATTGTGGAGGGCCTCTTTCAGGATGATGTCTTTTTGCAGTGCCGTATCACCCAGTGCAATCGTATAGACCGGAAATTCATAATCCGCACCGAACACCGGGTTGGAACCCTGATTAAAAATACCGTCGGTAGCCACGATCAAGGCTCCTACGTTCCGGTTATAGAACCGGTTGTTCACCTCTTCGAAAACAACCGAAAGATCGGTTACTTTTTCCGAAAAATCAATGGATTGATCATCCCTGACGGTCTGGCCGAATGTATAAAGCTTCACCTCATAATCTTCTTCCAATTCGGTTTTGAGGGCTTCCAATTGTTTCGGATATTCTGTGCTGTAATACGATGAGTCTTTATTCAGCAGGATGGAAGAGGAATTGTCCTGTGCCAGAATAATGACCGGTTTTTCCACCTTATTGAAGAGCGTTTTCACAAAAGGACCCAGCAGTAAAAAAGCCAGAACACTCACCAACACGAAACGTAACGCAAACAGCACCCGGTTCACCCATTTCCCGGCTTCTTTTAACCGGTCTTCACGGAAATAGAGCACCGATGCATAAACCGCACCCAGCAACAGGCATACGAGCGTAAACCAGAGCGAGTATTCGGTGACTATTTTAATGTTTAATACCATTCCTGTTTCATCAGAAAGGTAAATTTAGGAAAAACTACACCGATATTGTTTGAATGGGTGATAAAGGCTTACCAGTTCTTCAATTTTTCTTTGGCGCGGGTCTGATAGAACCCCGGAGCAGTTGCGATTTTTTGAAGCAATTTCTTAGCCTCCTCGGTTTTTTTCAACTCAATTAGCGTTAAAGCCTTATACCATTCCGCTTCCTGATTGAATTGCTTTTTCGGGTTAACCAATACTTTATTCAACTCACCTTCGGCCTTTTCAAAACGTCCCAAATGGTAATTACTCAGCCCGCCATAGAACAACCCGTTCACTTCATCCGGATGCTCCTGTAAAATCACATTAAACTGGTCAAGGGCCAGGGTATATTTTTGAGCTTTGTAATATGCCATTGCCTTTTCGAGTGTGGTTTTGTACGTAATTTCAACGGTAATCTCATCCATTTCCCGTTCCGCTTCTTCAGCTTCCTGCTGGGTTTCATAATTGGCAGTGACCGATTTGACTTCAACAGCCTGCAGCTTGTCATATTCCTGCTGGTAGGCATCGGTATAATCCACCACCTTGTAATCACTGAGTGTAATGGTCTCCAATCCGTCGCCGGGCAGATCTTCCAACGGTTGTTCCAACATGCCCGCCAGATCATCTTCAACTGATTTAAAGGCCGGTGCTTCGGAGGAAGCTCTGGTATTCTGAGCCTTTTGTTTAGTAACTTCTTTCTTGCGGTTTTTGTTTGTGTTATTGGTATTGCCTTTACCGGTTACATTGTCCGTAAAGCCGAAATTGGCATCTTTGGAAGAGCTGGTGGCTGTTACCTGTAAGGCCACTTTTTCCTCCGCTTTATCATTCTTTTTCCGGTCGGCCGAAACCTCGTTCAGTGTTTTGGCTAATTCTACCGTACTATCATCCCGATCATTGTGATTGTCTTCCGGCTGAGCCTGGTTCGACCAGCTATATGAAGAACCCAGCGCTTCCTCGGCATCAGCTACTTCTTCAACTACCGAAACTGGTGCGGGAGCGAGATCCATGTTGCTACGCGTATCCGTTTCTTCCGACTCTTCATCTTCCAGCACAACTGCACCGGAGGCCGCATTATTTTGTTCCTGGTTGTTCCAGTAGTCTGCACCGGACTGTTCCGTTGCTTTCTCGGTAGCCAATTCTTTCAGTTCACCTTCTTTCCGAACATCCTCTTCCTGCGGGAGCGATTCCTCTTCGGTATTCAGCGCCAGCCCGGCATTTTGGTCGACCGTTGTATTGAAATAATCGAATGTGAAATAACTGCCGAACACCACGATGAGCAGGGATGCCGCCACCATGAGGTTACGCATGATCGGCTTTTTAGTATAACCGGTCCTCACGCGCTGATCGATCTCATGGTCGATCGCGAACAGCAGGGAAGAATTCTGGGCATATTTCAGACCTTCAATCGCATCCGAGCACAATTCGCAATCAAGCATATGCTTCTCCACCTCATGCAATTCCTTCACCGACAGCTGATGGTTGATGTATTTCAGCATAGTTTCTTTCGAGATGCAAGTCGTGTTTGAAAATATGTGGTTATGTAATTCTTTCATTTTAGTTCAGTTTAGGCCGACATGATGTTGGCCAAATTCCTTTTCCCATTCTGTATGTAACTTTTTACTTTTTTTAAATCGTAACCGGTTATTTCGGCCACTTCGTTATAACATTTTTCTTTCAGGAAGAAGAGTTCGATGCAGATACGCTGTTCGTCTTTGAGCATGGTAATCGCTTCTTCCAGTTTCGTGAGCATGACTTCTTTATTTTCTTTTTCATGGTAGGCGAACGGCGTGTCGAAACTCTCTTCTTCCTGATAAACTGCTTCAAATTCATTGACCCGTTTTTGCAGGGTTTGTTGTTTGCGCAGGAACATCAGGCAGTGGTTTCGGGTAACACTGTGCAGCCAGCTTTTAAAGTTGTTGATCTCATGTTTCTTCAGATCATCCAGCAGGTTTTCAAAGATCTGCAGCACGGCATCCTTGGCTTCGTCCTCATTTTTAAGGTATTTCAAACTAACCCCGAACACCAGGTGGGAGTAGCGCTTGTACAACTCCCCGACCAGAGAGTTGTCTCCGGATTTTTTATATCCCGAGATCAACTCATTGTCGGTGTAGGATGATATGTTTTTTGCCTTAAAAAAGCCCATGAGAGATGCAAGTTGGGGTTTTTCTATCTATTTGTATTGCTGTGCCAGATCAAAATAGCTTTTCGTTTCTACTACAATAACGCCTCCGGTAATATCACCGTATCGGGCAGGCACACCTCCGGTGTACACTTTCATGCTTCCGATAGCCTGGCCGGGAATTCCGATATCACCGGTTAATGATTTCATGCCATCGGTAAAAAACTGCGTGGACTGAGGCCTGCTACCTCTTACATAAACGTCTTTACCATTTGGAGCCAGAATGATGCCTGGCAACGTAGCTACAATCTTGATCGGATCTTGCTTGTTCGGGCTATTCATAATCTCTTTGGAAGTAACATGCTGAATACCAGGCTGATCAGGCTCAATCAAAGGAATCGTATGCATCTGCTCAACCACATCGTATGAGCCAAGTAAAGTAGCTTCCTCAATCATATCGGGGTTAACAAAAGTGATTTTATCTGTAGTAACACCCACATCATAAATTTTCATCTTTTTATAGCCCATATAGGAGAACCATACGGTATGGACACCGCTTTTAACCGGTTTTAAGACAAATTTACCGTCCATATCCGTGGCTGTTCCCTGTTGCACACCACCTACTTCAATGTATACGGTTACTCCGGGAATGGTCTCTCCGGTTTTTTTATCTTTTACGGTTCCCCGAATCTCACCTACCTGAGCCAGCAGGGTGGTTACGCTCAGCAGGAATGCCAGTAGTGTTGTCGTTAGTGTTTTCATCGTTCTAAGGTTTTAAATTAAACAAATAATCGAAATGAACATGTTCGTTTTTGAGAAATCTCACTAGCTAGATGTCGGTTGTCCTGAAATTCCATAAAAATTTTCACTTTATTTTAGGTAGGCTTCCAACCGTTCATCACAAAATGTGGCTCAACGTATGATTTTTTTTCTATTTTAGTAACGCATTCAAATCAAATCATCTATGAATAAATTACAAAAAAGCATTTTCGGGCTTACCACCCTTTCCATTCTGGTAGCCTGTGGTGGTGATCACCAGGAAACTGAAACCGAAGCTCCTAAGAAGGAGATCATTCCTGCATTCGACCTCAGTCAGATCGATTCCAGTGCCAATCCGTGCGAGGATTTTGAGCAATATGCCGTAGGTAACTGGCTCAAAAACAATCCGGTACCTGAAGCGGAAAGCTCCTGGGGAAGTTTCAACATTGTTCATGATGAAAATGAAATCAAATTGAAGGCCATCGTGGAAGAAGCCACATCCATGCAGGCTAAAAAAGGAACGCCTTTACAACAAGTAGGTGATTTTTACACTTCTGCCCTGGATTCTACCAAAGTAAATGAACTGGGTATTCAGCCTTTACAACCCATCCTCGACCAGATCGATGGGGTGACCAACACCCAGGAACTGGTTGAAATGATGGCTGAGACGAGAAAACACGGCTCCGGTTCTATCTTCGGATACTACGTACACATCGACTCAAAAAACAGCAGCGAATACATTACCTATCTGTCTCAGGGCGGTTTAGGTTTACCTGACCGGGATTATTACTTCCCGGAAGACGATCGCGGTAAAGCCATCCTGGATGCTTACCACAAACACATTGCCGCCTTATTTACCCTGGCCGGAACCGATCCTGCAACAGCCGAGCAGCAAGCCAAAGATGTTGTAGCTCTGGAAACCGAGCTGGCAACCCGATCCATGAACCGGGTTGAACGCCGTGATCCGGAAGCCACTTACAACAAAATGGATCTGGCCGAACTTCAAACCATTTGCGGTGTGATCAACTGGGAAGGTTTCTTCAAGGCTGCCGAGATCGATGTAACCAAAGTGAACGAGCTGGTGGTAAAACAACCCGATTTCCTGAAAGCCCTGAACAAGTCCTTACGCTCGATACCACTCGACAACTGGAAAACCTACATGAAATGGCACCTGATCAACGACATGGCCGATGATCTGAGCATCGACTTTGAAAAGCAAAAGTTTGATTTTTATGCCACTACCCTGAGAGGCATCCAGGTCATGAAACCTCGCTGGAAAAGAGCACTTTCCAAATCCAACGGAACGGTTGGTGAACAAATCGGGAAATTATTCGTTGAGAAACACTTCCCGCAGGAGTCCAAACAAAAAGTACTCGACCTGATCAGCAACATCAATAAAGTATTTACCGAAAGGGTTCAACGTCTGGATTGGATGGGTGATTCCACCAAGATCAAAGCGATCGAAAAGCTGACCAAGTTTACCTACAAGATCGGTTACCCGGACGAATGGGAAGACTACAGTTCGGTAGAGATCACCTCCTCTACTCTGGCTCAGAACGTAATGAACATGAATTACTTTGAGTACAAGAAGAATGTGAACCGGTTGGGGCAGCCGATCGACAAAAAAGAATGGGGCATGACACCTCAGACCATCAACGCGTATTACAATCCGACGATGAACGAGATCGTATTCCCGGCTGCTATCCTGCAACCGCCATTCTTCAATGCCGATGCTGACGATGCGATTAATTATGGTGGAATCGGAGCCGTGATCGGTCATGAGTTCTCTCACGGTTTCGACGACCAGGGAAGTAAATACGATGGCGACGGAAACCTGAACAACTGGTGGACGGATGAAGACCGCGCCAACTTCAGCGAGCGCACCACAAAACTGGTGAACCAGTTTGATGCCTACACCGTTGCGGAAGACAACCACGTGAACGGAAACCTCACTCTGGGTGAAAATATCGCCGATCTGGCCGGAATTACACTGGCTTACTATGCCCTGGAAAAAGCCATGGAAGGTAAAAAAGACCCGATGGTAGACGGGTTTACCTACCAGCAACGTTTCTTCCTCGGATGGGCACAGGTATGGCACACCAACATGAAGGATGAAGCCATCATCAACCTGGTGAAGACCAACCCGCACTCTCCTGCCAAATACAGAATCCTGGGTCCGCTCACCAACATGGTGGAGTTCGACCAGGCCTTCGGATGTAAGGAAGGAAATATGGTTGCCAAGGATGACCTGAGGGTTACGATCTGGTAAACCCTTGAAGAGAACAGACCAAAAAAGCTGCCCCTGATGATTTTCAGGGGCAGCTTTTTTTTGTTGGATGTTAAATTTCGGAAAAGGCCGGTCTGGAAAATAACATCAAAAAAAAATGCGTCTGACATCACTGCCAGACGCATTCGCTAAACAAGTTTGGGATTGTACTTGCTTAGTAGTTTGAACGTTTTTTTGGTGGCAACGCCTTATTGACCTTAATTGGACGATCGTTTACTTCAATACCATTTAATTCATTGATGGCATTTTCCGCTTCCTGTTCGTTCGGCATTTCCACAAAGGCGAAACCTTTGGCTCTACCAGACACGTTGTCTGTAATTACTTTGGCCGATTCGATCTCTCCGTATTCTCCAAAGAGGGTTTCTAATTCTTGTTCTGTTACATGGTAATCCAAATTACCTACATATATATTCATAATTATAATTATTGTGCCCCTGGGGCTGATTTACGTTGTTTTGGTACAATCTTGCGCAGCGCGTTTGCTTCTTCTTCACTCATCATCATCTCTTCGAAACTATCGTCGGCCGTTTGACTGTCACTTTTCAATTGTTTTTCTTTGTTGCGTTCCAGTCGCTTATCCATTTTTTCTTTCTTCTTCTTCCGCTTTTCGTCAGCTTTCTTCTTCTTGATAAAACTGTTTTGTGATCTGGCCATAATGTTGGTGCAATATTGAATACACTTGTGTTAATACAGCAAAGACGTATTCATGCCCTGTTAACAGGAAATGAGGAGGTAAAGTTGCTGAACCAATATTGGAACTCACCGTACGCACGAGTGCTAATCGCTATCGAAGCAGATCCGGTAAAGTAATAAGCGGTAATTTGATTGAAAGTACCACGTCCTGACAGAACAGTCGGCTAAGAATAGTGCGAAGGTACACTTAATTAACCACAACTCCCCTATTTTAAGGTTTTATTTCTCAGAACCTCAATTTGTGCGACATAATGCTTAGCTTTGTAAAACATAGCCTTATCAGGCACACTTTTCCAACTCTATTTTTGAGAATAATAAAATAACACTGGAGGAAGTCCTTCAGTTGGACTTTAATGCTGTCATTTGGATAGCGGCACCCGTCATGTTTATGCTTGTGGGGCTGGAATACATCATGTCCATATACAAGCACCGCAAAAACCTATACAGCGGAAAGGATTTTCTGGCTTCTGCGTCAATCGGCTTCGGCAATTTGTTTGTGAATGCCCTCACCAAAACAGCCATTTTCTACATCGTTGTGGTATTTTATAACCTTACTCCGTGGAGCATCAAATATTCCTGGTGGTCGTATATCGTTTGCCTTATCTTACTTGATTTCTGCAGATACTGGTCGCACCGCATATCGCATGAGCAGCGTTTCTGGTGGTCGTCGCATGTCGTACATCACAGTTCAACGTATTACAACCTTTCTGTTTCATTCAGGCTTTCCTGGATCCAGCAGATTCGGATCATTTTCTTCCTGCCTGTGATTATGCTGAGTTTCGATCCGATCGTATTCTTTATCACGCATCAGATCGAAGTACTCTATCAGTTCTGGATCCATACGGAATTCATCAGAAAACTTCCAAAACCGATCGAATACATCTTTGTAACCCCATCTCACCACCGGGTGCACCATGCAACCAACGAGCATTACATCGACAAGAATTACGGTTCCACGTTCATCATATGGGATCGTATGTTCGGCACTTTTCAGGAAGAAAAAGAACAAGCCTTATACGGAATTACCAAGCCGGTAAATTCTTTCAATCCGGTATACCTGGTCTTTCATGCTTTAGGTGATCTGGTCACAGACATTTGGAGAAGACCTACTAAATTCTTTCAAATCATGTTCGGGAGCCCCGTAGCATGGGAAAGGGAAGAAGTCAAAAAAATTAATCAGAAAAACTAATGGAAAACAAACAAGATATTAAACTCGCCGTTTTAATTGATGGCGACAACATTCCTGCTAAATATGTAAAGGAAATGATCGAGGAGATCGCCAAATACGGCACCCCAACGATCAAGAGAATTTATGCCGACTGGACCAATCCGCGGTTAAACAAATGGAAGAACCTGTTGCTCGAAACAGCGATCACCCCCATACAACAATATGCCTACACCACAGGCAAAAATGCCACCGATTCGGCGATGATCATCGATGCGATGGATATTCTTTACTCCGACAAAGTGGATGGATTTTGCCTGGTTTCGTCGGATAGTGATTTTACCAAACTGGCCACACGATTGAGAGAAGCCGGCATGATGGTGTATGGAATCGGGGAGAAAAAAACTCCTGAACCGTTTATGGTTGCCTGTGATAAATTCATCTACCTGGAGATTCTTCATACCGAAACCCATGAGAACAGATCGGAGAAATCGTCACAGAAACGTAAGAACCTGTTAGAACTCACGCCGAAAGTCGTAGGTTTCCTGAAGCAAGTTGTAGCTGACGCTGCCGATGACGACGGATGGGCCTTTATGGGAGATGTGGGGTCATTGATCCTGAAAAAAAGACCAAATTTCGATTCCAGAAACTTTGGATTTGAAAAATTAACCCAGCTATTTAAATCCATCGACGCTTTTGAACTGGATTTAAGAAGTCGTGCCAACGATCGTTTCAAGATCATTTATGTGAGAAACCTGAAGTAATCCGAAAAGAAAATTCAACCATCAACAAAAAGGCCCCGAATAATCGGGGCCTTTTTATTATCGTCCAGTTTGGGGATCATCCGCATTTGGAGTGCCCGCAGCTTTTACAGTTCAGACAGCCTTCTTCGTACACCAAAGATAGTTCCTGGCAGTTCGGACAAACATTTACTGCCGGCTTCGTGCCATCCGCAATGAATTTCTTCAGCGATCGAACCACCCCTTTCTTCCAGGTGTTCAGGGTCTCATCACTTAAGTGTAAGTTATCGACCATATCCACCACGAAGCTCAGCGGCATGCCGTGACGCAATACACCTGAGATGAGTTTCGCGTAGTTCCAGTACTCCTTGTTAAAGGTTCTGGATAAGCCTTCGATGGTGGTTTTATAACCGTGACTGTCTTCGTATTGGAAATCGTAACGGGTTTTTCCGTCTTCTCCTTTGTTCTTGATTACCCAACCTTTGTTTACATGCGACAGGATGGCGAAAGATTCCTCAGCAGCACCGGTAAAGATCTCGTAAGGTCTTCCATCCAGCAAGCCGATCACCGCGATCCATTTTTCCCTGTCGTTGTTGAACTGAATGATCTCCGCTTCCAGTTTATCCGGACGCTTCGGCGCATTGGTTTCCAGGAAGTTGGTGATGATCTCCTCTTTTTCTTCTTTCTTGTCGTCGGAAGAAACGAGTACTCCGCTTCTGGAACCATCCCGGTAAACGGTAATTCCTTTACAGCCGCTTTCCCATCCGGTTTGGTAAATCTTACTCACCATTTCTTCTTCGATCTCGTTCGGAACGTTTACGGTTACGCTAATGGAATGGTCAACCCATTTCTGAACAGATCCCTGAAGTCTCACTTTCTCCACCCAGTCCACATCGTTGGCGGTAGCCAGGTAATAAGGTGACTTGGCGATGATCTCATTCAGCTCATCGTTGTTCATGGCAGCTACTTCGTCGATATCGTAACCGTTCACTTCCAGCCAGGTGTTGAATTTGTGGTGGAATACGTGGTACTCTTCCCAGGAATCACCCACCTCATCCACGAAATCTACACGAACACTCTTATCATTCGGGTTTACTTTTCTTCTACGCTTGTAAGACACCATGAATACAGGCTCGATACCGGATGATGTTTGAGTCATCAGACTGGTAGTTCCTGTCGGAGCGATGGTTAACAGGGCGATGTTTCTTCGTCCGTATTTTACCATATCGTTGTACAATTCCGGATCGTTCTCGCGAATTCTGGTGATCATCGGATTTTTCTCTTCCCGGATCGAATCGTAGATCGGGAAGGCTCCTCTTTCCTTCGCCATGGTTACCGAAGAACGGTAAGCGGCAAGAGCCAGTTTCTTATGAATTTCGGTCGAGAATTCGGTTGCTTCGGGAGTACCGTAACGATAGCCTAATGCGGCTAACATATCCCCTTCGGCAGTGATTCCTACTCCGGTTCTTCTTCCCTGAATGGATTTGGTTTTAATTTTTCTCCATAGGGTTAATTCGGTATGTTTGATGTCTTCTCCTTCCGGATCAGAATCGATTTTATCAATGATCTTGTTTACTTTCTCCAACTCCAGGTCAACGATGTCATCCATGATGCGTTGCGCCATGGCTACGTGATCGTTGAACTTCTCGTAATTGAATGTGGCTTGTTCCGTGAACGGATTTTCCACATAGCTATACAGGTTCACGGCCAGCAAACGGCAGCTATCGTAAGGACACAAAGGAATCTCACCGCAAGGGTTGGTAGAAACTGTTTTAAAGCCCAGGTCGGCGTAGCAATCCGGCACCGATTCGTTGATGATGGTATCCCAGAACAGGATTCCCGGCTCGGCCGATTTCCAGGCAT
>JAGQZT010000110.1 GCA_020435335.1 Flavobacteriales bacterium
AAATGGACAATAACGAGCGAACAAGACCCGGCAAATTGATAAGTGTATGCCGGTAATTAATAAGTGTTTTGCAGGTTATTGATTTTGGTTAGGCTGAGCCCAGAAAGTATGTCCGGGTGTTTGCAGCGCCAGCTTATGATCATCGCGCATGGTGTTTAAGATATTGGGGCGAGTTACACCTTCCAGTACCTTCACATCGTAGATCTCATCCACTGAGTTTTCGTAAACGATCTCTCCCACTGCCACTCCTGTCGGGATATGCACCACAACCACTCCGGCCCTGTTAGACTTTCTACTGATCTCCAATTGAGAAAAAGCGGATGAATTTTTCCGGAGTTTAGACATGCCGATGAACGCATAATCGTCATATCGGTCCATGCCTCTCAGGAAACCATCCTGCTTAAACACGACTTGATGCTGCCCCGTATTCTTATCCACGCAGACCAATTCTCCCGTAGCGGTGTGCAACACGAACAACTCCCCATTCCAGATTCTTGGAGAGTGCGGCATGGGTACGTTCTGAGTTATCACTTCGCTGGAATCCACATCCATGATAACACCACCTGAAGCTATGTGGTCGCGCCAGCTTTGAAACGAATTACCCCGGCCTAAAGCCGTTACATATTTGGGCAATCCGTTCTCGAGTGCCATCCCGTTTAAATGACAACGGTCTTCCGACACCAAATTGCTGATGAACGGAGGTGTCCAGACGGGAGTAAAACTGAATTCCCCGTCGATTTTCACGACACACGAAAAAGAAGTATTAACCGCATAGATTCCATCCACACCGAAATCGATGTCATGAATATCGATCTGTCCGGTATAGTAAGTGGTTCTCGGAATAAACAGCGCATCATAGGTATCCGGTTTCTGAGGATAACTCCGTGCCAGTTCGAGGGAGTTCCTTAAGGAGATCACCTCATCTTTGGTAGCAATAACCATTTTGTGTTTATCCAGTCCGATGCCCATGGCCTGATTGAAGTTTCTGGGGAGCTGAATCAGGCTTTCATTTCCTTTGGGACTGAGAAAAATAACCTTTCCGGCCTGATAGGTTGAAATGGCCAGGCTGATGTTCAGCTGACTCAGCAACTCGGGCAACTGAGGTGAGTATCGAACCGTGTAGGGCGCGCTTACATGATGAGCTTGATTGGTCGGTGATTGAAATTGTGCCATATACCTGATTTTAGGCGCAAAATAATCAGGAGTTGGCAGATCGGACCGTTAAGATTGATAAGTGTCTGTATAGAATTAATAAATGCTCACAATGCATTCAGCCGGTCGACGAGGCCTTCTTTTTTACGGAATGAAACGGGAATATGGGTTTCCCCTTTCAGGATGAGTGTTCCTCCATCTTTCTTATCAAAACGAACAACGTGATTCAGGTTGGCTACATACGAATGATGCGTCCGGTAAAAATTATACTCGTCGAGCATTTTTTCATACTCCTTTAAATTTTTACTCACAAAAATTTTATCTCCGTTAACCAATTTGAACAAGGTATAGCTGCCTTCGGCCATGCAGTACAGAATATCGGACACTTCCACAAAATGGATGCTTTCGGCGTCTTTTAAAACAATTTTGTGATGAGCCTGATTGGTATTTCTGATGTTGTCTATCAGTACACTCAATTGTTTATTCATGGTTGTACTGGCAATCCGGTGTGCTGCTTTCTCCAAAGCAGTAATCAGATCTTCGGGATCCACAGGCTTCAGGATAAAATCGATTGCACTGAATTTAAAGGCATTGACGGCATACTTATCGTGGGCCGTCACAAAAATGGTCGCAAATTCGGGCTTTTCGAACTGACTAAGCAAATCCATACCCGTACCGTCGTCCATTTCCACATCCAGCAACACGATCTGCGGATTGACGTTGTTGATCATTTCAAGCCCTGTTTTCACTCCGTTTGCTTCACCAACAAAAACAGCCTCCGGGCAAAAACCGGACAACATCTCTTTTAAGCCTTCCCTAACTCCTTCTTCGTTATCTACGATTGCTACTTTCATTTGTTGTGTTTAATGGGCAATTCAATTTTAACCTGTGCTCCGGTGATGTTCCCGTGCACATCGTTCAGGTTATCCATACTGAACTTCACCTCTTTTTTCAAGGTTTTGCTTAACAAATATAATCGATCTTTGATTATCTGCGTTGCTCTGGACTTATGACTGTTTTTATGAAGCGAAGTGTCCGTGTTTTCCCGG
>JAGQZT010000111.1 GCA_020435335.1 Flavobacteriales bacterium
ATGGTGGGCGACGGCATCAACGATGCACCGGCACTGGCTAAGGCCGATGTGGGAATTTCGCTCAGTAATGCTACTCAGGTTGCGGTGCAGACCGCCAAAGTGGTGTTGCTTAATGATAAAGACCTGAAACAGGTTTACGAGGCCTATCTGATCAGCAAGCATACGCTGATCACCATCAAACAAAACCTGTTCTGGGCATTTTTCTACAACGTGATCGCCATTCCGATTGCGGCTTTCGGCTTCCTGAATCCGATGGTGGCTGCTTTGGCCATGGCCTTTTCCGACGTGATCGTGATCGGGAATTCCATTCGCCTGCGCGCGAAGAAATTGAAATAGGATAGCCCTTTTTTTGAATTCTTTTCCTATCTTTATTCGGAATCAATAAATCGAATGACCATGGGATTATGGGATAAAATTAAAGGTGAATTTATAGACGTCATCGAATACCTCGATGATACGAACAATACCCTGGCGCATCGTTTTGAGCGCTATCAGGATGAAATTAAAAATGGTGCGAAGCTGACCGTTCGCGAAAGCCAGATTGCTGTGTTTGTGAGCGAAGGCCAGTTTGCCGATGTGTTCCAACCGGGCATGTATGAGCTGACCACCAAGAACTTACCGATCTTAACCACGTTGGAAAGCTGGAAGTATGGCTTCGACAGCCCGTTCAAGGCCGAGGTGTACTTCATCAATACCCGCGTGTTCGACAACCTGAAATGGGGAACACCGCAACCGCTTCCGATGCGTGATCCGGATTTCGGCGTGATCCAGATGCGGGCGCATGGCGGCTACCACTTCAAAGTAAAAGATCCGAAGGTGCTGATCAAGGAAGCAGCCGGAACGGACGGCCATTTTACCCTCGATGAGATCGAAAAACGGTTGCGTGACTACGTTCAGACCGCTTTCCCGGACGCTGTGGGTGAGAGCAAGATCCCGTTGCTGGACATGATCATGAACTACAACGAACTGAGTACCCAGGTAAAAACGAACCTGATGCCGAAGTTCGAGCAGAACGGATTGGAGTTGGTGGATTTCACCATCGGAGCCATTACCGTTCCGGATGCGGTTCAGAAAGCGATGGATGAGCGGGCGAGTATGGGTGTATTGGGCAACATGGGTCAATACCAGCAGTACAAATCGGCTCAGGCCATGGAAAAAGCAGCGGAGAACCCGAACGGAGGAGCCGGAGAAGGCATCGGTATGGGCATGGGATTCGGTATGGCTGCTCAAATGATGAACCAACAAAATCAACAACAACAGCAACAAGCGCCTCAGCAACAGGCTCCGTCGGGGCCACCGCCGGTACCACAGGCGTCTGCTTATCACGCCGTGATCAATGGTCAGCAGGCCGGTCCGTACGATATGAATACCCTACAGCAAATGATTGCCGGAAGTCAGTTGAATAAAGAAACATTAGTCTGGAAACAAGGCATGGGGAATTGGATTAAAGCCGGTGAAGTGGCTGAATTGCAGTCGCTTTTCGGTAGTGTGCCACCACCATTGCCACCACAATAAACATTGTTATGGAAGAAACCACAACGTCAGAGATCGAAAACGACATCAAGTGTAAAGGCTGTGGCGCCGATCTGCATTACAAACCGGGAACAACCAGCCTCCATTGTCAATATTGCGGAGCGGAGAATCCGATCGAAGGTGCGACGACAGAAGTGAAGGAAAATGATTTCCGGAGAGCGCTTGTTCAGCTCGATGATAAATCAGCACACGAGCAGATCACGGTTGTAACGTGTAACGGTTGTGCCGCCCAGGTGACTTTTGAAGCGCATGTGTCGTCCGAAGATTGCCCCTTCTGTGGCGTACACATCTCGGTGAAGGATCAGATGACGGTGAGCGTGATTCAGCCGGAATCACTGTTGCCCTTCAACATCGACAGCAACAAGGCTTACGAAATGTTCAAAAGCTGGATCAACGGCCTGTGGTGGGCTCCGAACGACCTGAAGAAATATGCCGTTCAGAAAGACAAACTTTCAGGGATATACATGCCCTTCTGGACCTACGATGCCGATACGACCACTTCTTATGTGGGACGAAGGGGAGAGCATTATGCCGAAACCTATACCGTAACGGTGGATGGCAAGCAGGAGACCCGGACCCGAACCAAAACACACTGGTATCCCGCTTCGGGCGTAGTTCATGTGCCGTTCGATGATACGCTGGTCCGGGGAAGTAATTCCCTGCCGGTGGATTTACTGGAGAAACTGGAACCGTGGGATCTGGAGAACCTGACACCTTACGACAAGAAATACCTGAGTGGTTTCCGGACGGAGAAGTACCAGGTGGACCTGGAAGCCGGGTTTGTGATGGCGAAGGATAAGATGGAGCCGGATATCCGGAATGCCATTCGCGACGACATCGGCGGTGATGAGCAGAGTATTTCCGCGATGGACACACATTATGATAACATTACGTTTAAGCACGTCTTATTACCGGTTTGGGTGAGTTCCTACCTGTATAACAAGAAGACCTATAATTTCATGATCAATGCCCGTACGGGAGAAGTGCAGGGCGACAGGCCTTACAGCTGGATCAAGATCATGTTTGCGGTGGTAACGACGATTACGGTTGGTGTTGCTTTATATTACTTGTTTAAGGAGTAGTTTTTACCGTTCTTTTTACTTTCTCTGATAATAGCCGTCATTCCGAACTTGTTTCGGAATCTGTGTAATCCTTACACGTCGCCCTGCTCAAATATTAAGTCTGCGTCAACCAAAGTAGTGGAGTCGAAGGGTAGATGTTCTAATTGTTCTTTTTACTACCGCTAAAAAGAACCAAAAACCCACCACGAAAACCAAATGCTTCAGCATCCTTGCGCACAATCTTCACAACTTGGCCGATGCTTTCGCATTTCGCACTTTTCGTGGACCAGCCAACGCTCAATTTATTCGGGAAGATGTATTACCCTG
>JAGQZT010000112.1 GCA_020435335.1 Flavobacteriales bacterium
GCATATCCATTATGCTGTCGAGATTGAGTTCTTCTGTTTTTTTATCGCTCATATTAAGATTACAGACAAATTCCCACAACTCGATCACCTCTGAAGGATGAATGGTATAGGGGTGATACACTTTGTTGTCGGAATGAAGCTCCAGGTTGCCTTTGTTCAGATACACCCTTTTGTAAACAATACCCTCGTTGCGTGTTATTAATATATAGGTGCTTCCATTTCTGACTTCACTAACCGATTCCAGAAACTTTCCGATCACGTAACTCCCTTCCCGAAGGGGTGGCATCGAATCTCCCTTGATCGGGAAAGCGCGGTGCTTACCCACGATCCTGAAAGGCAGATTCATCAGTGGCAGCATTTCTATGTATTCCGGATCGGCATATCCGTTGAGGTACCCTGCCGATGCTTTAACGGTCACCACTTCAACCTGATCGTTGTTTTGCCGGTCTACCACGACCGGAAAAAGTATTCTGTTTTCTGCCACTTCCATAAAGGTATTGCTGTCAAATTTTCTCAGGTCACACTTTACCAGAGCATCTACCGCTATGTGAAACAAATTGGACAAACGCACCAGGATCTCGATGGGCGGATCGCAACGCTCTTCCTCGTATGAACCTATCCGGGCCCTGCTGATGTCGAGTTCTTCGGCCAACTGCTCCTGCGACCATTTCTTCAATTGCCTTAAATGCCTGATGTTTTTTGAAATTTTACTCATTGCTAAAATACTTAGCACAATAATACTAAATATTATAGTAGTTTTGAAATTAATTATTTTAAGTTTTCAACATTATGAACCGACAGATTGTACACATTGATTTAGACTCTTTTTTTGTATCGGTAGAACGGCTTATCAATCCTAAACTAATTGGAAAGCCGGTTCTTGTAGGTGGTACGGGTGACCGTGGAGTGGTGGCTTCCTGCAGTTATGAAGCGCGCGGATTCGGTATTCACTCGGCCATGCTCATGAAAACAGCCCGTTTACTTTGTCCCGAGGCTATTGTTGTGCGCGGTGACTCCGGTCAGTACAGCAAATATTCCGACATTGTTACTGAGATCATTGGCGAGGAAGTGCCTCTGTACGAAAAAACATCCATCGATGAATTTTACATCGATCTTACCGGAATGGACCGGTTTTTCGGGTGTTACAAACTGGCCACCGAGCTCCGCAAAAGAGTTACCCGCGAAACCAACCTTCCTATTTCCTTTGCCCTTTCAGCCAACAAAACCGTATCTAAAGTAGGCACAGGCGAAGCCAAACCCAACGGACAAAAAGAGATCCCTTTCGGCACCGAGAAAAATTTCCTGGCCCCACTATCCATCCGCAAGATACCCATGGTAGGCGAAAAAACGTATCATCTGCTCCGGGGTATGGGCATCACCTGGATACGCACCCTGCAGGAAATGCCCATAGAACTGCTGAAGCAGGTATTGGGCGACAATGGTACCGCGATCTGGAAAAAGGCCAATGGGATCGACCATTCGCAGGTCATCCCCTATTCCGAAAGAAAGTCTATTTCCACCGAACGCACTTTCGACAAAGACACCATTGATGTAAAAGCCTTAAAAGGCGTACTGATCGGCA
>JAGQZT010000113.1 GCA_020435335.1 Flavobacteriales bacterium
CTAGAATCCATGAACCCCATCGATCTGTATTCGATCCGTGTTATTTACCCGAAAGACAAAGCGTATCAGTACCGGTTCATCGACTGTGATAGCAGCGTGGTGATCAGCGAGAAAGAAACGGATGAAAACAAGGTGATCGAAATATCCCGAAACAACTTGGCAGCCCTGAAATTGGAGGATAATATACCAACCTGGCAAAATCCATTCAAATACTTTACGTTGAGTAGCTACAGCTCCTGGAAAGACGTGAATGTCTGGGCCCAGCATGTTTTCGACCTGCCCGACAAGCAAAACCTGCAAGCGGTCTTTGAAGAAATTTTTACCGGGAATGAGACCATCGAGGAGAAAATCAACAAGATCATCGATTATACGCAGGATGATATCCGCTACATGGGCATCGAATCCGGGATCGGCAGCATTAAACCCTTCCCTCCCGAACAGGTGGCCAAACAACGTTTTGGCGATTGTAAGGACAAATCCCTGCTATTGGTAGCCCTGCTCAAGGAAATTGGCATCGAAAAGGCCTACCCCGTTTTGGTAAATACCCAATTGAGGCATGCGCTCAACAAGCAGTTCCCGAGTAATGAAGTGTTCAATCACTGTATTGCTAAATTCGAGTACGAGGGAAACACCTACTGGATCGATCCTACCATTACACAGCAAGGGGGCGGTTTTAAAAGCTTGTTCACGCCAGATTACGGAAAAGTGCTTGTAGTTGGTCTGGCGGATGACTCCCTGCAGCAGATGCCGGTTAATAAAAATGAATCGGCAACCTACATCATCGAAGAGTACACCATCAGTTCGTTTACCGAGCCGGCGAAGTTAAAGATCAAATCGACCCGGTCGGGTTTCGAGGCCGATAATGTGCGGGCCATGCTGGAATATTATTCGATAACGGATATTTCCAAACAAGTAACCGACGATTTGAAACTGTATTTCCTGGAAGTGACGAAAAAAGAAGACATTGACATTACGGATGATATGGAGCATAATTTGTTTACCATGAATCACGAATATGAGATCAATGGCTTTTGGCAGGATGGCGATATGAGCTCCAACCAGCTCCACCGAGGATACTGGCTCTACAAATTTGAGCCGCAAACGTTGTATCAATACATCAGACAGTCTGTTTGTGAGGAAAGATCCTACGATTTTGAGGTAGTCTACCCCCTGGATTTCAACTACCGTGTCATCATTCATTTTCATAAAGACATCCTGGTAGATGATGTTTTTAATGCCATTGAGAATGATGTTTTTTATTATGAAGAAAAAATTGAACAGTTGGATATTAACTCCATCATGATTGATTACCAATTCAAAACGAAAGTAAACAGCATTAACAATACGGAATACAAGTCCATTTGTGAAAATGTGAATGAGATAGCTAAAAAGCTTCCGTTGGTTGTATTTTTCCCCAAGTAAAACTGATTAAAGATGAAAAACGTACTCGCTATTTTCTTGATTCTGACCGCTTTTCCGGGCCTGTTGTTTTCGCAGGATACGATTAGCCGCTATTATGATAAGGATTGGAATAAAATAACCAATAAAAATGCTGCCGTCTATTATGGGAAGTCCTTTAAGAATAATGACCTGGGCTGGACCACCCGGGACTATTATATTTCGGGAAAGCTTCAGATGGAGGGGACCTTTAAATCAAAGAAAAACAAAACCAAGCATGGGCACTTTACTTACTATTATGAAAATGGCCAATTAAAATCGGAAGGGGATTTTGTAAACAATAAGCATGAAGGGGAATGGCACTATTATTATGAACATGGTCAGTTAAAATCCAAAGGAAGTTACCGGGATGGAAACTATGAAGGACCATGGCAGTATTTTTTTGAAGATGGCCAGCTGAAATCCGAAGGAAGCTATTCGATCGA
>JAGQZT010000114.1 GCA_020435335.1 Flavobacteriales bacterium
AAACAAACAAGAGCCTTCAGCTACATCGGCGATGTGGCACCTTACATTGCCAATTGTGTGAACATCCCGGAAACCGTAAATGAAATTTACAACATCGGAGCCGATCAGGAATACACCGTGCTGGAACTGGCTGAAACCATCCAGAAAACAATGGGCATGGAACAGCCCGTCCGCTTCCTGGAAGCCCGGAACGAAGTGGTTCATGCACATGCGGATCATAACAAAGCCAAAAACGCCTTCGGAATCGATCGGTTTACCTCCCTTGAAGAAGGCATTCGAAAAATGGCCGACTGGGCGAAAGCCGTGGGTTCACGAAAAAGTTCTAAATTTGAGAACATTGAGATAACAGAAAAGCTCCCTCCGTTTTGGACTGAGTAAAGTATGCCAAAGGTTTTATTTATAGCTACGCACCGGCCAGACCGGTCTCCCAGCCAACGCTTTCGTTTTGAGCAATACCTGGATTATTTAAAAGCAAACCGCTGGGACTATGATTTCTCTTACCTGATTACCGAAAAAGCCGACAAAGTATTTTACCGGAAAGGGCATTTTTTTCAAAAGCTTTTCATCATATTAAGAGGGTTCTTGATCCGTTTAAACGATGTGATGCGAGCCAACCGCTACGACATCATTTTCATTCAGCGGGAGGCTTTTATTACCGGAACTACTTTCTTCGAGAAACGGTTCAGTAAATCAAAAGCCAAACTCATTTTTGATTTTGATGATTCCATTTGGTTATCAAACGTTTCGGATGCCAATAAAAAATGGAACTGGTTGAAAAATCCGGACAAAACCCGGAAAATCATTTCTTTTTCCGACCTGATCTTCGCCGGCAATGCCTACCTGGCCGAATATGCCCTGCAGTTCAATAAACAGGTAACCATCATCCCAACCACCATCGATACGGATGAGTATCGGCGCATGGATATAAAAAACGATACGATTTGCATCGGATGGAGCGGAAGCATCACCACGATCCAGCATTTTGAATATGCGCTTCCATTCTTAAAGGAAATTAAAGACCGCTATGGTGATTCTATTTCTATCAAGGTAATCGGCGACAGCAGCTACACCAATACTGAGCTCGGCATTCAGGGCATCGGTTGGAACAAAGCCGATGAGATCAGAGAACTCTCCGGCATGGACATCGGAATCATGCCGCTTCCCGACGATGAATGGGCAAAAGGAAAATGCGGATTAAAAGGCTTGCAGTACATGGCCATGGGCATCCCCACGATCATGTCGCCGGTAGGTGTTAACTCCGAGATCATCCAGGACGGAACAAACGGTTTTTTAGCAAGCGGTCAGGCCGAATGGGTTGAGAAGATTGCCCGACTGATTGATGAAGAATCCTTAAGGAAGTCCGTCGGAAAAGCCGGGCGGGAAACTGTACTGAAACAATATTCCGTTGAAGCGAACAAAGCGCTTTATTTGCACCATTTCAATCAATTGATCCAACCATGAAAGGGGTCTTCATCATACTGATCTCCGGATTTTCTCTGTTATCACTGATCTATTTAATCAAAGAGCTGCGGGAAGTTCGCTTTTTAAAACAGCTGCTGCTCCGGATTCTTGGTAAAAAAAAGCTCGAAACCCTTTCCGATATTTCAACCCTAAAAATGTACCTGAACGAAAACATCAGGTATAATCCGGAATGGAAGTCGAAAAAACGTCCCTTATTAAGACATACCGCCTCACAGATTTTAACCAGCAACTACGGATTTTGTGGTGAAAACGCCAGGGTATCCATTAAGTTATTCTTACTTAGCGGCATCAAGGCCCGAAGAATTTACCTGTTCGGAACGAAATGGCAACATGTGGTTGTGGAACACGAACACGAGAGTACCTGGTATTTATTTGATGGCCATTATGACCCGAAAACAGTACTTGGAAACGATCAGATTGCTCAAATTGAAAGTGATCAGATCGCATCCTATCCGAACGCTTATTCCGAAAACCCTTACGTGGACTATTGCCGGATAAAACTTTTTTACCGGATTCCCCTACTCCGGGCATGGGCGAAATTAAGGCTTCCGGGCAGCCTCGTCTACTTCTTTGAATCGCCTTATCTGATCCAATCTTACGCTTTATTGAATATAGCCCTTGCCCTGCTGCTTTTTACGCTTATCAAATATTAGAATCAAAGCCAACACGTAAAACATCTGAGCAGGCATCTTATACCTGGAAAGTGCCCCGAAATTATAGGAACTGATTCCCACTACCGCCCCGAATATGACGGCAAACAGCAGCAAAAACAGGATGTCCTTATTCTTAAAAATAAGTGCGAAAAGTTTCAGCCGTAAGGTTAATACTACCCACAAACTGAACACCAACAACACAACTCCTTCTATGGCTCCAAGCAACGTTGATGCATTACTTATTTCCCAAACATAAGGTCTGAAAAATGTAACATTGATCGCCATCGGTATTTTTTTAACGATACCCATAGGTGTAAATTCCATATCTCCCAGCGTATAACCGGATTGATTCTTACTTTCCGATACGGTTGTATGCCAGGACTGGAACCCTTCAAGCGTATCTTCGAGGTTATCCAAACTATACCGCTCAGCATTTTCAGAGAGTTTTTGTACCAGAAAATAAGAACTGATCAGGATGGTGATCAGGATGAACGGAGCCAACATGGCTCGAAATAAATTACTGGTAATCAGGGTTTTGAGATTGGACTGGAACCAAACAAACAAGGCCGGATAAAGTACATACAGGATGTAGGGTTTCAGGTAAAAAAGAGTCATGGTAGACATAAAGATCAAAAACAAACTGAGTCCCTGTTTTCGCTTTAACAACACAATATTGATGAATGAATATACGATCCACCCGATACAGGCCATGGTTACGGTATCTTTCAATATTCCCGATCCCCAGAGTACCACCGAAGGAATAAAAAAGATGGCATACAACAGTTGCTTCTTTAAATGCGGATAGACTTTACAGAAACTCCAGTACATGTTCCAAACCCCCAGAAATGAAAGAAATGCAAACATGATCGTGGAAACGACAAATGATTTACAACTGATCAGGTTAACCAGAGATGTAATTTTAACGATCATAAACGAGGCATTCGTTGTTCGTAGCAACCGTGAATGGGAATAAGCAAATTGATATTGATCCCAGTTGATGTTATGGCCATCGGAAAACAACAACTCCAGGGATTCTGACGGATCCTGAAAAAAGAATTCCGTGAACCCGTTTGACACATGATAATAGGTGTAGGTATCGCCTCCTCCCCAATAATAGACCGTAAGCAACAAAAAACCCATCCCCCCGAAAACCTTAGCCGAAAGCGCAACTAAAAAGTATTTGTAATCCGGATCCTTTTTCTCTTTCTCCTTCTTGTATAAAAAGGCACCGAAGTAGATAACGATTATGTAGAGAAAACATAATACATAATCCAGAATCCAGATATGGGGAGTATAATCCATTAGCTTGGCAATATTATTAAATTTGCACCTGTGAATTATAAAATAATCCAAACAATGCAACTTGTAGC
>JAGQZT010000115.1 GCA_020435335.1 Flavobacteriales bacterium
CAATTACTAGGGCGGCGAGTTGCATACAACCGATACGCTTTTCCATTTCAACAACGACCTGTTGTGTTTCGATTTTCCGACCAACAGCAGCAAACTTACCAATGAGTACCTGATCTATTATTTCTCGCAGAAGACAGCCCGATGTCCGACGCTGTTCAGCTTACTGAAATACTATGAACCAACCCTCGAAAGCGAATTGAAACAACAGCAACTCCCCCGTCAATTGATGTTTATTCCCGTTGTTTGTTCCGCTTTTGACCCCAATGCTGAAAACGGTTTGGGAGGTACTGGATACTGGCATCTCAACTATCCGCAAGCTGTAAAATACGGCCTTACCGTGAATGAATACATCGATGAACGGAAGGATTTTAATAAATCGACCCGTGCAGCCGCTGCCTATCTCCATGATCTTCAACAACAGTTCGACGATTGGGAGCTAACCCTGGCGGCATACTCTTCGGGTGTGGTTAACGTCAAAAAACTGATGAAACGCCATCACACCAACAGCTACAAAGACATTGCCACTTACTTACCCGAAGAAACCAAAGATTTTGTTCAGGCTTTTGTTGCCATGATTTTCATCCACAGTTACGATCGCTACGGCGCCGTTCAACTCCAACCGGTTCTGGAGGCTGACACCGTAAAAACCGACCGCAAGCTCCACGTGAAGGCTGTCCGGGACGTGATCGGCACCAAGGAAAACGATCTGCAATTTCTAAACCCGGTGCTGGTCGGCAATTGGTTACCCGCCGGTTACGAAGTATTGCTTCCTGCAGGAGATGGAGCCAAATTCCTGACCATGAAAGACAGTATTTACGACTATCAGGACTCCGTTTTACTCAAACCTGAACCAGAAGAACCTGAAATCGTGATCCCGAAAGACGGAGAGACCATGACCTACATCGTGAAATCGGGTGACGTGCTCGGCCTCATCGCACAACGTTTTAATGTGAAGGTTTCCCAACTTCAGGCCTGGAACAACCTGGACGGCACCCGCATCAATGTCGGACAAAAACTGATGATCTACGGTAAGCCTCAAAAAAAGCCATTCATCAGCAACACGAAACCGAAAGACGAAGAGCCTGAAGAAACCACCAAACCGGAGCTAAAATTCAGTAGCGACAAATACACCACCTACACCGTGAAATCGGGCGACAACCTCTGGCTGATCGCCAAGAAATATCCGGGAATCTCCCCTGACAACATCATGGACTTCAATGGCATTGATGCCGATTTAACGGTCGGACAGGTACTGAAAATCCCAAAACAGTAAATGGAAGAGCAACAATTATATAACAACACAGAGAGAACGGTCAGCCCGATGGTGACCTTCCTTTCTTTCCTCGGAGTGTGCGTGCTCCTGGTTTTGATTATGCTGCTGTTCCCGAAAGACGGGATCAAGATCGGAAACTCGACGATCCAGTTCCTGACCTTCAACGAATTTTTCCTGCCGGAACAATCCGACAGTGTAGCCAGTATCGAAGAAGATTTGGCAATCCTTTTTGATTCCAATGTGGTTGTTAGTGAAATCGATTCCACCATCATCAAGCACCGCCTCGATTCACTCAAGGATTTCCGGGCCAGCATCCAAACCAATGCCAAAGGGAAGGCTTCCATCAACGATTTTTTTGCCGCTCTGGAAAATGCGAATAACAAGAAAGTCCGGATCATGCATTACGGCGATTCGCAGATTGAAGCAGACCGGATCACCGCTTATCTTCGGAATGAATTGCAGATCAAATTCGGTGGCTACGGCCCCGGCCTCTTCCCCGTAATCCCGGTAGCCAGAAAAATGAGCGTAAACACCGAGTATTCCGAAAACTGGAAACGTTATGCCGGATTCGGAGTGAAAGATAGCAGTGTAACGCATAAAAAATACGGTGCCCTCATGGCATTCTGCCGCTATGCTCCCATCCCGAAAACCACCGTTTTAAGCGACAGCCTGTCGTACGAAGGCTGGATCAAAATCCACAAACCAAAAGGGTCTTACGGAAGGACCAGATCTTACCAGCAACTCAGGATCTTCCTCAGCAATTCTTTAACGGAGGTTAAATACCGCATTACGGCCGACGGTGTGGATGTGAATATGGGAACGATTGCAAGTAACACGCCTTTCAAAACCATTACCACGCTGTTTGAGAAAACGCCGGAAGAAATCACCATCACGTTCAGTGGTAAGGACAGTCCGGATATTTACGGACTCTCCCTGGAAGGAAATACCGGTGTGGTTATGGATAACATTCCATTGCGAGGTTCTTCCGGTACGGTCTTTACGAAACAGGATGCCGGGCAACTCGGTAACATGTATGCCAGCCTCTCTCCCAGCCTGATTATCATGGAGTTCGGCGGAAACACCATCCCCTACACCAAATCGGTTAAAGATGCGAAAGCCTATGGTAGCTGGTTCCAGTCGCAGATCAACTTCATGAAACGCCTGAATCCCGGAGCAGCCATTATCGTGATCGGCCCGAGCGATATGTCGGTAAAAGAAAAAACCGAATACGTCACCTACGAATACCTGGAAGCCGTAAGAGATGCGATGAAGGAGGCTGCACTTAACACCGGTTCCCTGTTCTGGGACATGTATGAAGTAATGGGTGGCAAGAATACCATGCCGAAATGGGTGGAAGCCGATCCTCCTCTCGCGGCACCGGATTACATTCACTTCAGCCCGAAAGGTGCTAAGAAAATGGCCGAGGAATTCAGCACCAAACTGTTCGACCTGTACAACTTATACAAAGATCCTAATTACAAATCGAAAGAACCTGAAACGAAACAGGACGAAAAAAAGCAAGATGAAACGGCCCAGAAAACGGAAAAAGCAACCCTTCATGACAGTATTCAATAGACCTATACTCCTCCTCATCGCACTGGCTTCTTTCTGCTCCGTAAAAGGCCAGAACAATCCGCATGCACTGCCTGAGCATAGTTTTGTAACGTATGATTCCAGTTACATTCATTTCTACAACGACAGCAGTAACTTCGAGCGTTTTTTCAGCAAATTGGATACCCTGATCTTTGAAGGAGAAGGAAAAGTACGGGTGATGCAGATCGGAGGATCTCATATCCAGGCCGATATCTGGAGTGACCGGATGCGAACCAATTTCCAAAAACTCTCCCCCAACCTGAACGGAGGGCGAGGCTTCCTCTTCCCTTACCGGGTGGCACACACCAACAATCCGTATTATTACAAGATGGTGAGTACCGGCGAATGGGAAGGCTTCCGCAATTCGGTGATGAAACACAAAGCCACCTGGGGTGTTTCGGGTGTTACGGCAGCAACCAGGGACAGTGCGGCAACGCTGAAGTTCTACTTCCGGGGAGACGATACTCCATACTACGATTTTAACAGCATCAAAATCTTCCATGATGTGGATTCTACCAACTACTGCCTCGAAATCACATCCGACACGGCTCAGCTGGTGATGGTGAATTATGAGGAAGGCTATACGGAATTCTTTTTCGACCACTACCTCGATACCTTCGAACTGAACATCTACCGCGAGGATACGGTCTCATCGCAATTCAATCTGTACGGAGTTGCTATCGACAACGACGATCCCGGCGTGGTTTACACCAACGTGGGCGTGAACGGTGCCAGTACGCACAGTTACATGCGTTGCGACTTGTTTACCAAACACCTGCAGTCCATTCCGCCCGATCTGGTGATCTTCTGCATCGGCATCAACGACGCTTATGACCCCGATTTTTGTGAATACTGCTACGAAAAGAATTACGATACCCTTGTAAGTTGGATCCGTTCGGTGAACCCGAACTGCGACTTCCTGTTCGTAACCAATAACGACAGCTATTACAAGAAACGATACCCGAACGAACGCGCCAAAATTGCCCGCGATGTGATGATCAACCTCGCGAAAAAACACCATGGCGGCATGTGGGATATGTTTAATGTGATGGGCGGACTCGGATCCATCAAAACCTGGGTGAAACACGGCTATGCGAAAACCGATAAAATTCACCTCACGACTGAGGGGTACAACCTGATGGGTGACCTGATGTTCTCCGCATTGATGAAAAGCTATGATGACCACTTAAAGAAAAAGGCTCATGAAATGGATTAAAACTACCCTGTTGCCCGTTCTGGCCGCCACGATCTGGATCAGTGTTTCGGAATTTGTCCGCAACGAACTGATGCTGAAATCCCACTGGGTAAAACACTATGAGACCCTTGGGCTGGTATTCCCTTCCGAACCCGTTAACGGTGCCGTTTGGGGGATCTGGTCGTTGTTGTTTGCCATAGCCATTTACATCATCGCAGAGAAATTCAGCCTGATGGCGACAACGCTCCTGAGCTGGCTCGTGGGGTTTGTGATGATGTGGGTTGTGATCGGCAACATGATGGTTTTGCCCACATCGATCCTGATTTATGCAATCCCGTTAAGCCTCCTTGAAGCATTCCTGGCGGCATTTATCATTCATATATTAAACCGGAAAGTTGAATAAGGCTGTTATATACGATATGGATGGAGTGATCATCAACTCCGAACCGCTCTGGAGAGAAGCGTTGATTCACTGTTTCAACCAGGTAGGATTCGATTTTAATCAGCAAAAATGCCGCATAACGCAAGGCATGCGCCTGATGGAAGTGGTGGAATACTGGTACGCCGAGCAGCCTTGGGGCCACAAATCCCTTGAAGAAGTGGAACAGAATATCCTTCAAAAAGTAACCGAACTGATTCTCGAAAAAGGAATGGCAATGGACGGTGTTCAGGAATCCATCAATCATTTTAAATCCAAGGGGTACAAGCTTGCCCTCGCCTCTTCATCGGCTAATTCCCTGATCAACGCCGTACTGGAAAAAATCGGCCTAACCACCACCTTCGAAGTGGTCAATTCTGCCGAGCACTTGCCTTACGGAAAACCACATCCCGATATTTTTATCCGGACGGCTAAGGCACTGGACGTTCTTCCGAAAAATTGCATCGTGATCGAAGACTCTTTTCACGGTGTTTTGGCCGGAAAAGCCGCCATCATGAAAGTGATCGCCATCCCGGACGATGAGCACCGCGGTGAAGCCCGCTTTGCCATCGCGGATTATCAACTGAATTCATTACATGAGATTTTAGAGCTAGGCATTGAATAACATCACAAACATAGGGGACTGGTTCAGCTGGTTTTTTAGCGCCGCGAACATGAAAGACATCTTTCTGTACAACAACACGGAACCATTAATCTTTACGGCCTGGTTCTTCTGGGGCTTTTTCGGCGTAGTACTCTTCATCTATTCGATGATCCACAAGCGTCAGGGATTGCGAAATGCGTTCCTGTTTCTGGTCAGCATGTTCTTTTACTACAAGACCAGCGGACTGTTTATCAGCATCCTCCTCTTCTCCACCCTCACCGACTACTTTATCGGAAAGGCCATACATGCTTCTGCACTGAAGTGGAAGAAACAAATATGGGTGGCTCTTAGTGTTACCATCAACCTGTCGGTACTGGCCTATTTCAAGTATGCGTACTTCTTTACGGATTCATGCAATGCCTTGTTCCATACGGATTATGAGGTGTTTAATCACTTTGCCATGTGGACCAACGAATGGGCAGGAACCAGCTTTAAAGTGAACCAGATCCTGCTTCCTGTGGGAATTTCCTTCTTCACCTTCCAGACCATCAGCTACAGCATCGATGTGTATCGCGGCCATGTAAAACCCGTAAAAAACATCCTCGATTTCGGTTTCTACGTTTCCTTCTTCCCGCAGTTGGTTGCCGGGCCGATCGTCCGGGCGGCAGAGTTTATTCCGCAGCTTTACCAACCTTATCGTTTACGGCAATATGAATTCGGACTGGCACTCTTCTGGATTCTGAAGGGATTGACCAAGAAGGTGATCATCGGCGATTACATTGCCGTGAATTTCATTGACCGCATCTTTGCCAACCCGACCATGTACACCGGTTTCGAGAACCTGATGGCTCTTTACGGTTATTCGTTGCAGGTTTACGCCGATTTCTCGGGATATACCGACATTGCCATCGGAGTAGCGTTGTTGATGGGCTTTACCCTCCCTACGAACTTTAACTCGCCGTATAAGGCTAAGAACGTGGCCGAGTTCTGGAAACGCTGGCACATGAGTTTATCGTCGTGGTTAAAGGACTACCTCTACATTCCGCTGGGCGGGAACCGGGGCGGCAGCATCGGTACCTGGATAGCCGCGGTTTTTATCCTGGCCTTTATCGCCTTGCTGGCCGGCGACCTGCTCGTGATCGAGATCATCATCTTTGCTTCACTGGCTTTATCGGTAGTGGCCATTACGGTAAAACGTTTCCGCGAATGGCTCACCACCAACATCAACCTACTCATTACCATGCTGTTAGGCGGGCTATGGCACGGGGCCAGCTGGCAGTTCGTGATCTGGGGCGGACTCAACGGCATGGGGTTAATGGTGTACAAGCTGTGGCGCAAGATCAGTCCGTACGAGAAGTTCAACAACTTGGCGGTGCTGATGCTGAAGGTGTTCATTACGTTTAACTTCATTACGTTTACGCGGATCTGGTTCCGCGCAGAGAACATGGAAAGTACCTGGCAGATCATCGATCAGATCGGCAATAATTTCAGTCCGCAGCTGGCCGGGCAGATCCTGTTCAGCTACAGCAATGTGTTCCTTATGATGGCGATCGGCTTCATCATTCACTGGCTGCCTACCCGCGTGAAGGATTGGTACACCGAGGCTTTCATCCGCCTACCGCTGGTCGTGAAAATCCTGGTGAGTGCCCTCACGGTGTTCTTCGTTTACCAGGCCATGAGCTCCGAACTGCAGGCGTTTATTTATTTTCAGTTTTAGATGAACAAGGTTCTGCTCATACTTTTACTGCCGATTGCTTTTGTTCGTTGTGCGCAAGACGAAGCCCATTCCGTTGAAGCTACAGTTCAACCCGAAGTACCGGTCGCAGAAGCCGATACAACCACCATACCAGTTAAAGAAGACCATCTCATTGAAACAATCGATACACTCATTGCACCACAAGCACTCATAGAAAATGGGAACACGGCTGATTTTATCCTCGAATGTGCGGATGAAGTGAAGGCCAACGCCATGCTCGATATTGACTATTACCGTGAAGAATGGAAAGACGTACCAAATCCGTTGATCGCGACATACCGGGGTAATGACTTTGGTGATTACTTCCACATCCAGTTTGAAGATGAATCCGGTGCCACCTATGATTTTGGTTTTGGCAACAACACCTATGGAGACGTCAAACTATTCTTGGATGAAACCGATTTCCAGGACAACCCGAAGGCCCTGAACAAAACCTATCAGGTCTACTGGGCCTGGAAAATCTCCACCTATCCGTGCTGCCAGGGAGGTTATGAGACGGTCAAAGCCTACCACCCTTCCATACTGAAGTTGGAGTTGGAATAATTTGCTGGAGTGAGTTTACTGTTCACCTCATTTAAGCACTCCGTCATGCTGAACTTAGGCCAGCATCTGTTCGCAACAGATTCCGAAACAAGTCCGGAATAACAACTCCTTCGATCACCCTTCGATTAACTCAGGGTGACATAATTCAGAGGAATTCCTGATCTTCACCCGATTGCTATCGGAATTCGTCAGAAAAGACAATAATCCCCGCAGTCAGGGAGGTAACGAAAAAGCCAAATCCGCCATTGATTGAGCCTGTTTTGTTGAGTCCATAAAAAAACTCTATATTTGGTACAACAAATACAATCCCCCCCTAAACTTTTTTGTTTAATTAATGGCACGCCAAGTATGCTAAAACATCCTGATTATTACCATTTGATAAAAAAACCTGACCACTGGATAAAATCTGGCTCTCCTAATCCCCTTAACCCGTAAATTTATTCTAAATCAATAATTATAAACCTAAACGATTAACATGAAAAAGATCAACCAAACCACTTTATCATTACTCGTAATGATGCTCTTTTCGACAATCGGTTTCAGCCAGATGGCACCGGTTAAAAAATTCGATTACTCAATTCTTGAGAAGAAAAAACTCTACATTCCCACTTTCGAGGCGAATGAGAAATTTATCCAGAAAATGAGTAAGAAAGGAAAATACGATAAAATTGCCGATGCCAAGGAAAAGGCCGCTTACTACAACAAAATATGGAAGGAAGCCATGGCCGAATCGTCTTACGACGCGACAGACTACGAAATCAGAGCTTTTGATAGAAAACAACTGGTAAAATCAAAAGACAAAGAAGCCATCCTCATGTATTTTGTTTTTGATGATTATGGCAACGGACAGGTATCTCTTTTAGTTACAGGCCCTAAACAACAGATTATTGCCAGTTCGATCATCAATGGATTGGATCTGGGAGAGAAAAACGATATTCGCTTGATGATGAACATGTTGAACGAATCCCTCAATACGGCCAGTGAACTGAACGAGGAAGGAAGTAAAACGAACATGAAAGGAATGCGCAGTAAATACAAAGAAGGAGTTGTTGAATTTTACGACAACATTGGTGATAAGACTTTTTTGGTTCCGAAAAGCGAGCATAAAAACGAAAAAAAAGCAGCCGAACGTAATGCTGATTTAAAAGAAGCCTTAAAAACCTGGAAACTAAGTAAATATGAGTTCACTACAGAAGAGGAAATTGAAAACAAGCGGATTGAAGGAGACCCCGACTACTATTATTGGAGGGATTTCCCGATTTATTCTGCCATTAACGGTGTTCGAATCACGTATCATTTCAATGTGATCATTTCTGCTGATAGCGATGATGTCCTGTTTTCCTTTATGGGTAAAAAAAGGCTAAAACCGGAAACACTGGAGCAGATTCAAAGTAAAATTGTTACCAAGGCAAACCGTTACAAAAAACAACTTGGTAAATAAACAACCATATTTTATCCTTATTATTCTCTTTGTCCTGCTAAGCCGGAGCTTAGCAGGACAAATTGATGTTGACGGTACTGAAAAGCAATTCGGTGAGGGTGAAACCAGTTTTAAAAAGAAAATAACCATTTCGTTTGTTTACAATGAGTCCGACAGGACTTATCATGCCAAAGTTTCGCATCGCTATGAGAAACTTTATATCGACGAAAACAGGTCAAAAGGACTCGTACAGGTGCCATTTAACACCTTTCAGGAAGTAGAATTACAAACGGCCAAGTATTTTAAAATTGATTCGTCAGGCACAAAACGGCTTATTGAGAATGTGAAGGTGAAATATGCCGACGTGAAGGATTACTTTATCCAGAATATCTTCTATGCCGATCTGAAAGTAAAACAGTTCAACTGTTCGGTTGAACTCCCCAAAAATTATTTTATCAGCTATTCCTACGATGTGATCTACAACGATCTGAAGTTCCTGACTGCGTTCTACCTGCAAGATGTGAATGAAGCTGTAAAGGAAGTTGAAATAGCTATTAAGAAAGATGTAAATGTGGATCTTGCCGTCTTCGAATTCAATTTTGGTGATAAGATTACCCGGGAAGAAGATGACAGTTACATTAAATTCAATGGAAAAAATTTAAAGCGTATGGTACCGGCCGACCATTCCGTAGGTGGAAGCTACTACCTGCCACACATCATCATCTCCGTAAAATCGACGGAAACCACAGAAAAATCGAGTGAAATCCTAAAATCCACCGCCAACCTTTATAACTGGTACCACTCTTTAATTTCGGAACTGACACCTGATGAGAACTACATAAAAACCCTTTCGAACTCAATCATTGAAGGAGCTGCAACCGATCAGGAAAAAATAGACCGCATCTTCAGGTGGATCCAAAACAATGTACAATATGTAGCTTTCGAAAACGGCATTGCCGGATTTAAACCGGCCGAAGCGAAAGAAGTGGCTCAAACAAAATATGGCGACTGTAAAGGTATGGCCAACCTATTAGTGAACCTGCTTCAATCACAAGGATTTGACGCCCGCCATGCCTGGATAGGTACCAGAAGCAACAACTACAATTATTCCATCCCTTCATTGGTGGTGGATAACCACATGATCTGTGCCCTGAACTATGATAACACCCTCTACTTTCTGGACGGAACCAGCAAGTCGGCAAAATGGAACATCGCTCCGGCGCACCTGGAAGGCAAAGAAGTCATGGTTGCAAATGGCAGTGAATTTATAATCGAAACCATCAAAAAATCAGCCCCTGAAAAAAACACCATAAACATCAACGGGAGTATTGACCTGAAAGACACCCGCCCGAAAATTAAACTGTCGGTGGAGCTAGCCGGACATTTTAAACGGGACTTTATCAGTTATACGACCCACTCGCCTTTAAAAAGCATAAAAAATATTCCATACTATTTCATGTACGATTACCTGGATGGAATTAAAGTAGAAGACATTTCGGAGCCTGTTATTACACCGGATAAAATTACATTCGAGCTTTCCGGATACTACATGAACATGGCACTGAGCCAAAACACAGCGACCCTCTTTCCTTTCCTGTCTATCTTTAAATACGGGAACACCACGAAGAAAAATCCTCCGGTGTACATTGACTATCCTCAAACCATTAATGTTACGATGGCAGTTCATACTGCGGGAAAAACACCCAGGGAACAATATGCCAATACCACAATAGGCCAACCTGATTTTCATGTTAACTATTATACGTCGGCAGAAAGTGGTAAAACCGTCGTTCACCAACAGCTTTATCTAAATGTATTGCATTCTCCACTTACCGATAAGGAGCAATGGAATGATTTCGTTAACCAGGTAAAAGCTTTTAATAATTACCCTTTACGTTATGAATAAGGCTTGTACAACCATATTGTTCCTGATTCTGACCGTTTCCTTGTCCGGACAACTGAACAACGAAGCCTGGGAAAATTATGAAAAATCGGTTTATGAAGACGTAAACGACTCACAGCATCAAAGTGATGTTACCATCATCTTCGACAGGTTGTATTATACAACCATATCTCATAAGGAAAGTATGGAGTTGCTCACTACGGTACACCGGAAAATCAAGATCAATTCACTTTATGGTCTCGAACAGTTCAACAAACTCTACATTCCGACCCTGAACGAATTTGACCGAAAGCTGGAATTTGTGGATTGCAAAGCCAAGACCCTGAAAAAGGGAAAACCCGCCGTAATAACCGATACCTCTACCTTTGTAACCACAACACTTCCGGCCAATGCACCTACTTTTTACAAAATGAAGGGGAACGTAAAAATGCTGGCGTTAAACGATATCAACATAGGCGATGAAATTGAATACGTATACTCCATTAAATTCTTCTTCAATTACGCGCCCGAAAATTATTACCGGACCGAACGCATCTTGTTTAAAGATGACCACTTCTGTCTGGAGAGAAGTGTTTACTTTGATGCGCAAGGATTTAATGTCCGGATATGGCCATACAACTTCCCTGACGGCAGGGACCGGAACGCTGATTTCAGCTATAAAACCGGCAAAAAAGTAGGGCTGAGCCGACTCGAAGCCGCACCGGACGAGCTTTATTCCATCACCTCACTGAATGAGCCCTTTATTTATTATATTATCGACAACAGCATGGTGGTGAAAGAGGATACCTGGGAAGACTTTGCCCAGAATTTTAAGCCCCATCGAAGCGAAACGAAAAAAAATTCCATCTTTAACGGGGAAAAATTAGTAGAAACTTTGAGGGATATCGGTAAGATATCAGGTATAAAAAATAAGTATCAAGCCATCCTTGAAAAAATCAATAAGCCCATTGAAGATCATTTCGATTTATACCACGAGGTGCGTAATGATGTGGATGTGGCCTGGAGCTATGCCAAGATTATTTCCAAAACGGTAAAATCGCTCAACCTGCCAATCGATTTTCATTTTGTAGTGAGCAAACATCGGGATGTTATCGATAAAACCTATGTTTCCCTTTATCAGTTTGACAACATCATCACCTCCTTTCAGGATGAAGAAGGCACCACTTATTATATGCCTTTACTGGAGCCTTATTCTTCTTTCAACGATGTCCGCAGCGAATTCCAAGGTACAGAATGCTTTACGATTAGTCAGGACGCAACGGGAAAACGAAGTTTTTCGTTCAATAAAATCCCTGATTTCAACAACGAAAGCTTCTACAGCAAAGAAATAACGATAACCCTGGCGCGCGACACCAAACCGGACACCTTGAGCTTATCGGTTACCGAAACGTTGAAATATACCGGAGATGTTTTTACCGACATCAAACCTCTGATCGCTCAAATCATTAAAGATTCGGCCAACACCATCGATAATTTCAAGCGTTTCATAAACCGGCAAGTGGTTCAATACGATAACATCGACTCTGTTTATAATATCAACTACCATCAGGATAAAAATGGATTTGATATCAGCTATTGTTACGAACTGCATGAAAAGCTTTCTGAACAGAATAAAATCATCAACCTGAAACCTTCTAAGTTTATTGACAACCCATACTACACTCCTTTCCATCTCCGGAAAAACAGGATAAGCCGGGGGTATTTATATGACGAATACCATGTGGAATACCGTATAAATATCAACCTGAATGGTTATCAGTGGATGGAAAATAACCTGCTCCAGCAAGAATACAGCAATCCTTTTGGAAAGATCACCTCCGGATATTCAACCGAAAACGGGGTCAGCACCTACTTTAAAATGGAATTGCTTCAGGAACAATTTGAACCATCCGGTTGGAATGACATTTTAAAACTACGTGATCTGGCTTTTAACTATTTGGATGCCAATTTTTACCTAAAAAAATAACCGGATATCCTTTCTTTTCGAAACACTTCACGAACCAAATGCAGTAAATACCTTTTATTTTTGTCCACCCCTGATATTAATCCTAACTTCGTAGCTCATTTAACATTAAACACAAATTATGAGTAACAAAGTAATATCATTGAGCTATACCTTAACCAAAGACACGGCTGAAGGTGAGTTAATCGAATCGACAGAAGGCAAAGATCCGTTGGTGTTTTTATCAGGTGTAGGACAAATGATCCCTGATTTCGAAGCCAATGTGGTTGACCTGGGTGTTGGTGAAGCATTTTCATTCGGCATTAAAGCTGCTGCTGCTTACGGCGAGCGTAGCGACGATGCCATCATCGAACTGGAAAAAGACATGTTTATGGACGGCGACAAGCTGGCCGACGGCATTGAAGAAGATAAGATCGTTCCTCTGCAGGATCAGCACGGACGTGTAGTTCCTGCCAAAGTGGTAAAAATCAATGAAGCCACCGTAACCATGGATGTGAACCATCCGCTGGCCGGTCAAGACCTTCACTTTACCGGAACCATCATCGAAGTACGTCCTGCGACGGAAGATGAGATTTCTCACGGACACGTACACGGTCCGGGTGGACATCACCACTAAGATTTTCAAAAGCCTCACGTTGTGAGGCTTTTTTTATGCTTTTTACACACTTAATAACACATTAAAAATCGTTGTTATTTAAAATTTTTAAAAATTAAATTTGGCGACTAAAATTTTCTTCCTAGATTTGCCGACGAATATTTGGAAAAAATGAATTTCAATACATTACATCAACATCATGTTCATTCTTGGCCTCAGGCGAAGTGATCGTGATATGCTGTAAATTAAAATATCAAGAACCGCCTGAGTAAATCAGGCGGTTTTTTTATTCCTACCCTTCGGTTTACTCAGGCATAAACAATAAAACAATGAGTAAACTAAAAATAGCCGTACAAAAAAGCGGAAGGTTAAATGAAGATTCCCTGCAGTTGTTAAAAGACTGTGGCATTGCTATCAATAACGGGAAAGACCAGTTGAAAGTGGTGGTCGATAATTTTCCGATGGAAATCCTCTACCTCCGGAATTCCGACATCCCGCAATATTTGGAGGATGGAACCGTAGATATTGCCATAGTCGGTGAAAACCTGTTGGTAGAAAAACAAAAACAAGTGGCATTGGTTGAGCGTCTCGGCTTTTCCAGGTGCCGAGTTTCATTAGCCGTACCTAAAGATGTAGAAGATGATTCATTGAGCTATTTCGAAGGTAAAAAAATTGCCACGTCCTACCCTTTTACTTTACAACAGTTTTTGGATAAGAATAAAATCCAGGCAGAAATTCACACCATTTCAGGTTCGGTAGAGATTGCACCTAATATTGGTCTGGCCGATGGTATTTGTGATATTGTCAGTTCCGGAAGCACCCTCTTTAAAAACGGTCTTCGGGAAACACAAGTCATCCTGCAATCTGAAGCTGTTCTAGTCAAATCACTACAACTGAACCCGGAACAGGAAACAAATCTGGAAAAGCTGGTATTCCGGATGAAAGCTGTATTGAAAGCGAAAAAAAATAAATACATCCTGCTTAACGTACCGAATGAAAAAATTGAGGCTGTTACGTCCATCCTGCCGGTTTTAAAAAGTCCGACGGTACTGCCTTTAGCTGAGCCCGGCTGGAGTTCCTTACACTCAGTGATTCGGGAAGATCAATTCTGGGAGGTAATTGATGAACTCAAGACTGCCGGAGCAGAAGATATTTTAATTGTACCCATCGATAAAATGGTAAGCTGATGAAATTAATTGACAAACCAAGCCAAACAAGCTGGTCGGCATTGATGCAACGACCAAAAATTGAACAGTTGATCCTCGAAAAAACGGTTGGAGATGTATTAAAAACCGTGCAACAAAAAGGCGACCAGGCACTTATGCAATACACGCGAGAGTTCGATGGTATTGAATTGACGAATCTGACTGCGTCATCAGACGAATTGAATGCTGGCTCGGAACAGGTTTCGACAGAACTGAAAGAGGCTATTGAAGTAGCATACGCCAACATCTATGCATTTCACAAGTCACAGCAATTAGCAGAATCAGTTGTAGAAACAAGTACAGGTGTGGTATGCTGGCGCAAGTCACTCCCTATCGAAAAAGTCGGGTTGTATATTCCGGGCGGGAGTGCTCCGCTGTTCTCTACCATACTCATGCTAGGTATTCCGGCTCAGATTGCCGGTTGCAAAGAGCTTATTCTTTGTACACCACCCGATAAAAATGGTAACATTAATCCGGCAATATGTTATGCTGCCCAACGGGTTGGCATCCGAAATGTGTTTAAAATTGGTGGCGCTCAGGCTATCGCTGCTATGGCATACGGTACAGAAACCATCCCGCAGGTATACAAGATCTTCGGTCCTGGAAACCAATATGTGACCAAAGCGAAGGAACTCATTCAACAAAACGGTATAGCCATAGATATGCCTGCAGGTCCGAGTGAAGTACTTATAATCGCAGACGAATCTTGCCGTCCTGACTTTGTAGCAGCCGACCTACTCTCACAAGCTGAACACGGCGCAGACAGTCAGGTGATCTTGTTAACAGACTCACTAGATGTCGCCATGGCTTGCATGCTAAAAATAGAAACCCAGCTTGAAGAATTACCTCGTAAAGCACTGGCATTAAAAGCTTTAAACAACAGCAAAACCATCGTTTTAAACAACCTGGATGAATGCATGGAATTCAGTAATGCCTATGCACCTGAGCACTTGATCCTCGCGACCAAAAATGCCCGAGAACTGGCTGAAAGCGTGATGAACGCCGGATCCGTTTTCATTGGGAATTACAGTTGTGAGTCTGCCGGCGACTATGCCAGCGGCACTAACCACACCTTGCCTACCAATGGTTTTGCAAAAAGCTACAGCGGGGTTTCACTCGATAGTTTCGTGAAGAAAATCACGTTTCAGGAACTGACCCAGGAAGGATTGAACCAAATCGGACAGGCCATTGAAACCATGGCAGAAGCCGAACAACTTTTTGCTCACAGAAATGCAGTAACTGTACGATTAAAATGAAAAGAAATGATTGATTTAAATAGCATAATACGTCCAAACATCCGGCAATTGAAACCTTACTCCAGCGCTCGTGATGAGTTTTCCGGAACAGAAGGGATCTTTCTGGATGCCAATGAAAATCCCTTTGGTACACTTAACCGTTATCCTGATCCTTACCAACAGGAGCTGAAAGCCCAAATAGCCGATCTTAAGGGCCTGAATACCGATTCCATTTTCATCGGCAACGGCAGCGATGAAGTGATCGACCTCGTTTTCAGGATCTGCTGTGAGCCGGGTAAAGACAAAGCGCTCACATTTACACCCACTTACGGCATGTATGAAGTGGCTGCAAATATTAATAACGCAGAGTTGATCCATATCCCGTTGGATGACCAATTTCAGATCGACCTGAAAACCGTTCAACCTTATCTAAGCGATCCAAAACTCAAACTCATCCTGATCTGTTCTCCCAACAACCCCACAGGGAACCTGATGGAACGAGAAAAGATCGAATACATATTGGCTAATTTTGAAGGGCTGGTGTTGGTAGATGAAGCTTATGTGGATTTTGCAGATGAAGAATCATTAATTGGTCTCCTGAGTAAATACAACAACCTGATCGTTAGCCAAACTTTTAGTAAAGCCTGGGGATTAGCCGCAGCACGGGTGGGAACGGCCTACGCTTCTCAAGAAATGATCGGCTGGTTCAATAAAGTGAAACCACCCTACAATGTGAGCACCCCCAATCAACAAGCTGTTCTGAATGCGCTGAAAAACTATAAGGAATACAGCAAGCAAGTGGAGATGATCCGTCAGGAAAAAGAACAATTGATCAACGCTTTAGGTAAAATCGCTAGCGTAAAAAGGATCTATCCGTCAGATGCTAATTTCATCCTGCTCGAAGTCGATGATGCCAATGCGCTTTATGCGGTGTTATCCGAGCAAAAAATCATCGTTCGGAACAGGAACACCGTGATTCCGAATGGTATTCGAATCAGCATCGGAACACCTGAAGAAAACAACCTATTAATTAATACTCTAACTCAAATAGCATGAAAAAAGTTTTATTCATCGACCGCGACGGTACCCTGGTGATCGAACCTCCTGTAGACTATCAACTCGACAGCCTCGAAAAACTGGAATTCTATCCTGGCGTATTTCAATGGTTATCACGCATTGTGAAAGAACTCGATTACGAACTGGTTATGGTAACCAATCAGGATGGTCTGGGTACCGACTCCTTTCCGGAAGATACCTTCTGGCCTGCTCAAAACAAGATTATTCAAGCTTTTAAAAATGAAGGGATTACCTTTAATGAAATACTGATCGATAAAAGTTTTCCGGAAGAACAGGCTCCTACCCGAAAACCTGGCACTGCCCTGCTGAATGCATACATCTACGGCGATTATGATCTGGCCAACTCCTATGTGATCGGCGACCGGGAAACGGATATCCAGCTGGCCAAAAACCTGAACGCTCAGGGAATTTTTATTGGTGATCAAAATGATAATGCCGTGCTCAGTACCACCAGTTGGGAAAGCATTTACCGGTTTTTAAAAATGAAACCTCGACAGGCAACCGTTCAGCGAACTACGAATGAAACCGATATTACGGTTACCCTTAACCTCGACGGAAGCGGGAAATCAAATTTGAATACAGGTATAGGTTTCTTTGATCACATGCTGGAGCAAATTGCCAGACACGGTAATCTCGATCTCGAAATCAGCGTGAAGGGCGACCTGAAAATTGATGAACACCACTCCATAGAAGATGTTGCCATTACCCTGGGAGAAGCCTTCCTGAAAGCCTTAGGGAGCAAAAAAGGAATCGAACGTTATGGATTCCTTTTACCGATGGATGATTGTCTGGCTCAGGTTACCATTGATTTTGGCGGCAGACCGTGGTTGGTTTGGGAGGCCGGATTTTCCCGGGAAATGATCGGAGAAATGCCGACAGAAATGTTTATGCACTTCTTTAAATCATTTAGTGATGCTGCTCGATGCAACCTCAACATCAAAGCCGAAGGCAACAATGAACACCACAAGATCGAAGCTGTCTTTAAAGCTTTTGCAAAAGCTTTAAAAATGGCTGTGAGTAAAACTGAGAATTATAACATACCAAGTACAAAAGGAATCTTATGATTGCACTCGTAAAATACAATGCCGGAAACATCGCTTCGGTGCAAAATGCCCTGAACCGATTAGGAGCAGAAAGTATCCTAACGGATGATCCAAACCTGATCAGGACTGCCGATAAGGTAATCTTTCCCGGTGTGGGAGAAGCCGGAACAGCCATGAATTACCTTAAACAGCAGAGATTGGATGAAGTGATTCTTTCTCTGAACAAGCCTTTCCTGGGGATTTGCCTGGGTCTCCAGCTAATGTGTAAGTCATCTGAAGAAGGAAATACATCTTGTTTGGGGATATTCGATACACAGGTACGTTGCTTTCCTCCGCAAGATAAGGTTCCTCACATGGGCTGGAATAATTGTATCAACCAGAAAGGACCATTGTTCGGAGGTATAGAAACAACCGACGACATGTACTATGTTCACAGTTTTTATGCAGAACCTTGTCTCCAAACAGTTGCAACATGTGATTACATTTTACCTTTCAGTGCGGCTTTACAGCAAGATAATTACTACGCTGTTCAATTTCATCCGGAAAAATCGGGTACGGTTGGACAACAAATGTTACAAAACTTTTTAAACCTATGAGAATCATACCTGCCATAGACATCATCAACGGAAAATGTGTACGCCTTTCCAAAGGGGACTACACCACGATGAAAATTTATAACGAAGATCCGCTGGAAGTGGCAAAAGCTTTTGAAGATCATGGCATCGAGTACTTACACGTGGTGGATTTGGACGGTGCAAAATCACAACACATTGTGAACTACCCTGTATTGGAGCGCATCTGCAATCAAACCAGTTTACAAGTAGATTTTGGTGGCGGACTGAAGTCGAACGAAGACCTAAGAATTGCATTTGAATGTGGTGCGGGACAAATAACAGGAGGCAGTATTGCCGTTAAAGATCCCAATTGTTTCCTTACCTGGCTGAATCAATACGGAAGTAATCGGATTATCCTTGGAGCAGATTGTTACGATCGAAAAATTGCCACATCCGGTTGGCTGGAAAGCTCAGAACTCGATGTGGTTGATTTTATTAGCAACTGGGGCAATCAGGGTGTTCAATATGTGATTTGTACCGACATTTCGAAGGACGGCATGCTGGAAGGAAGTTCAAACAATCTTTATCAGGAAATACTGGAAACATGCAATGTAAAACTGATTGCCAGCGGAGGTGTTTCCGGAGTGAACGATTTACTGGAACTTCAGAAAATCGGCTGTGACGGTGCCATTATCGGAAAAGCGATTTATGAAGGAAAAATAACCCTAAAAGAATTGAGTCAATTATGTTAAAAAAGAGAATTATTCCCTGCCTCGACATCCAAAACGGACGTACGGTAAAAGGGATCAATTTTGTGGATATCCGGGACGCAGGTGATCCCATCGAATTAGCAAAACTTTACGCCGATCAGGGAGCCGATGAGTTGGTTTTCCTGGACATTACAGCTACCGTGGAGAACCGAAAAACCTGGATCGAACTGGTTAAACGAATTGCCCGGGAAATCAACATTCCCTTCACAGTAGGCGGTGGAATTTCGAGTGTTGAAACCGTAAGAGAATTGGTTCAAGCCGGTGCTGATAAGGTCAGTATCAATTCTGCTGCAGTATCACGCCCTGAACTCATCCGGGAAATTTCTGCCGAATTTGGTAATCAATGCGTGGTTGCAGCTGTAGATACCAACCTACTTGACGGAGCATGGATGGTCTATACACACGGTGGACGAAACCCAACAGCGCTAAAAACCCTCGATTGGGTAAAACAACTGGAATTGCTTGGTGCCGGTGAAATCTTGTTAACTTCAATGAACACCGACGGAACCAAACGCGGCTTTGACCTAAACATTACCGAACAGGTTTGCCGTACGGTGAATATCCCGGTCATTGCATCCGGTGGCGCGGGTTCTGTGGAAGATTTCAAACAAGTCTTTACGAAAACCCAAGCAACAGGTGGTTTAGCCGCCAGTATTTTTCACTTCGGCGAAATCCCCGTACCAGCTTTAAAAAACTATTTAAAAAACGAAAAAATTGACATACGATGAACCCATTAGATTTAGATTTTGATAAAGGAAATGGATTGATTCCGGTGGTAATCCAACAGAACCACACATTACAAGTTCTTATGCTCGGTTATATGAATGAAGAAGCGTACCGTAAAACCAACGTGGAAAAACGGGTAACCTTCTTCAGCAGAAGCAAGAACAGACTTTGGACCAAAGGTGAAACGTCAGGCAATTTCCTAGAAGTGGTTGATATTCAAAAGGATTGTGACAACGACAGTTTGCTGATTAAAGTAAATCCAACGGGAGCAACGTGCCACACCGGGAGCACCAGTTGTTTTCAGGAAGAAACAGCCAAAGGTTTTATCTATGACTTACAAAATACGATCCAACAGCGTTTGGATTCCGATAGTAGCGATTCGTATACAAACTCACTGGTAAAGCAAGGCATCAATAAAGTAGCCCAGAAAGTAGGTGAAGAAGCTGTAGAACTGGTGATCGAAGCCATGGATAATAACCTAACTTTCTTCAAAAATGAAGCGGCCGACCTGCTCTTCCACTATTTGGTATTGCTGAAAGCCAAAGGAACTGACCTGGAAGAGATCGAGAAAATATTGCAAGAAAGAGCTAGCTAAATGCTTTGTAAGCCAACAGAGCCAACCCTGTTAGTCCGATCAAAGCGCCAATAAAGGACTTGGAAAATGAATACCCTTGCGATTGTTGATACTTGCCGATGATATACGACAAAATGAGGATGGCGGTGGTTATGAGAAACCCGTTACTCACGTGGATCGTTTAAACAACTGTACCAGAATGAGCAACACCGACAACGCAAAGGTAACGGTCAATGCCATACCCGAAATCATGACAATGTACTTGAACCACAACACGCCTTCCCACAACAGCCAAATTCCGCCGAAAGTCAGCAGGATGGAAACAAACGGTTCCACAATCAGAACCTTTTTGAGCTTGCTGTTCAGTGAAGTGGTGAGTAAAATGGCACCCAAAGCCAGGAAGATCAGCGACATGCTGATGACGTGATTGTGTATGGTGGTGATGATCTCTTTGTCTGATTTCCTGAACTTCATGATTTCGGCATCCTCATCCTGTTCGTTGCCCAGGTAATGCTCTTCCACCCCCTGCACCGTCATTTGGGTATTCTCCCTGATGAATAACAGTCCGGTGAAATACCCAAAACTCAGTGTGATCACAAAACAGCCGATCAGCAATTTAGCCAATCCCGGCAGCCTGTGTATTTTCCCGTGTAACTCCATTTATATCACTCCTTTTTGTTTGAGTTCAACGATCTGCCGGATAGTCTTTTGCACATCGGTGGTCAGGCTACGCGCCGAAATTGTGGCTCCGGAAATCCCCTGAACATCATCACCAAACCGAATGGTTTTCGGATCGGTTTTCCCTTCGAATTGTTTCAACCAGCGTTTGCTGCCGATCTCTCCGCCGTATTCTTCCCGGTAAACCAACACCTTCACCTTCAGGATGGCCAGCTTGCTATCAAACACCACCAGGTAATCGAAATAGCTGGTCTTACTCGGTGCCTGAGCCAGGTACATATAAGCTACGGGCTGTTTATCTTTTAACACCCGAAACAAGGTATTTTCGGCTAGTTTAAAGGATAATTGTTTGGATCCCTGCATAACGGCCTCCCTAGAAACCGGCTGTTCCGGCCACAACTCCTCGAGGGTCTTATCCATCTTCTTCACAGTAGATTTGGACAGATTGACCTGACCGTTTTTGGCTGACCAGAACAGGACTGAAATAAAGGCTATAATCCAAATTTTATTCATATTCCTTTAACGTAAAAAGGTCTGCCGTATCCGGCAGACCGTAAAATTAACATTATTAACTGTTAACTAAAACCAAAATGCAACTCCTAAATTCAATTGATTGTACGGGTCACTTCCCTTCGCGTTATTGTCCCTGATCTGAAAATCGCCTTTCAGGGCGGCTCCGTTGGCAATGTGATAGGTTAACCCCATCGTAATATCGGTACGCGCATAAGCATCGTTCTTCACCAGGTCTCCGGCTACGGAATTATGCGTATCGTAGAATTCGTAGCGACCGAAGAGTACCAGGCGCTGTTTGGCTTTCTTGTTGAAAATACTAACCAGATCGTACCCCATTTCTCCGTAGTAACCCATCATGGAAGATCCCACATCACTTCCCGTAAGCTTATTGTATTCGTCTGAATTCGAAAGCGTTGCATGGATAAATTGCGCCCGGGCTTCGAATGCTTTGTATTGATAGCGGGCATCCAACCCAAGCATGGAAACACCGATCACCGAAGAATCGGCCATGGCTCCCAGGTTCAGTGTGTCGCTGGACGGCAGGTCATCGTACAGGGTCGATTGTGAATTTCCGAAGTATCCTGCCGCACCTAATTTCAACCCTTTAATGCCATAGAAATCAACCTTTGCTGCCAGATTGGGAGAGCTCATGGTCGATTCCGCGCCTTTTTGTCTTCCTTTACGTAACCCGTCGCTTCCGCGGAAAGCACCAGCACCGTTATACCCGAGGAATCCGTTTACGGCATACACCTGATATTTTAAGGAGATGTTATCGATATTCCCGGCAAAACCGGCTCCCATCTCCCGCCAGGTGGATGGAACAATTTTACTGTCGAGCTCGGGCCGTTCTACACCATTATAAGTAGTCGACTCGTGGTATTCGTTTACAATTCCCATCGGAATGAGCATCAAACCGGCCCTCAGGTTAAATCCTTTGGTAATGTTGTAATTGATAAAAGCCTGCTCCACGCCTACTTCAAAAACGTGTTCGAACTCGATCTCCGTTACGAACTGAACCTTCTCACTGAAACGATACCCGAAAAACAGAACCAGTCGATGCACATCGAGGTTGCCGTTGGAACGCACGTCCTGCTTCATTTCCTGATTATAATCGATCTGGCCGTAACCTCCGATGCTGATGGTTTTATCACTATTAATGATGTTTTGCGCCGAATTCAACGCCTGATTGGTTGTGGTGTCGGTTGTGATAACTTGGGCAAAAGCCGAAGCACTTGCCAACAACACACTTAACCCTAATACTATTCTATTCATACCTTCTTATTTAGAATCATTTTAAATAACAAGGCAAATCTATCATTGCAAAAAGGGATAGGCAATACCACATTTGTGGTATTTTACAAAAAAGATCGGAAAATCAGGCTTTGATGATGTTTTCTTTCACGGCATAGATCACAATACCTGCCGTATTCTTGATGCCGAGTTTACTCATGATGTTCTTACGGTGGGTATTGACGGTGTGTGTACTCAGAAAGAGCTGATCGGCAATTTCTTTGTTGGTACAACCGTCGGAGATCAGCTTGATGATCTCGATCTCGCGTTCGGAGAGGGAAATACCGGAGCAGCCATGAGCCTCCTCACTATTCTTGTCAGAAAGGATATCGATCACGAGACCGCAATAGAACTGCTTTCCCTCGTAGGTATCGGCAATGGCCTCCATGATTTCCGGCTTTTCACAATCGGACAACAAATAACTGTCAACCCCGTTTTTCAGGGCCGTATGAATGGTTGACGAAGGAAGGGCATCGGTAATCGCCAGAATCCTGGAGTCGCGGTAAATCTGCTTGATGGCTTTGATCGCAGGAAGGCCAAATGCATCATGCTGAAAATCGATCACCACAATATCCGGAAAGTAACGCTTGGACTGCTGCTTCAATTCGTCGATGGAATTGACGATCCCCAGCACCCTATTCCCCAGCTTGGATTGCAGAATGGTGCGGAGCCCTTCTCCGGCGATCTGGTTGTTATTTGCGATCAGAATGTCTATCATAATTATTTAGATTCATTCTAAATAAAAATCAAAAGTAAGGACAAATAACCAATCTGGCAAGTATATTTTTTTGGAGATTATCAACAAAATGAATTTTGCGGGAAAAGCTTTTATCTGTAAATTTACATAACTATGAAACGCCTGACCGTTATCCTATTGATCCTGCTGGTTCCCGTGGCTTTGACAAAAGCCGGAAATACCGGCATCCGTTTTACCCCCAACCTTGGCCAATGGGAGGAGCCCTTCCTGTTTAAAGCCAATCTGGGCAATGGTGCCCTGTTCGTGGAGAAACACAACTTCACTTACAATTTCTACAATTCGAACGAATACCATTTTCACAATTTCAAACTCGCGGATCACGCCGAGAAATTACGTTTCCATGCCTTTAAGGTGCATTTCCGGAATGCCAATCCGAACCCGGCCATCGAAAACAAAGATGCATTCAGTGATTACACCAACTTTTACCTGGGAAAAGATCCCAATCGCTGGAAAAGTTTTGTCCGGTCCTATCAAACCGTTTTCTACCAGAACCTGTATCCGTTCATCGACCTGGCGCTATACAGCCTGGGCGACCAATTGAAATACGACGTAATCGTAAACCCGGGAGGAAATCCCAAATCGGTTCAACTGGAATATGAAGGACTGGATGAGTTGTACATCGACGCTGAAGGTAACCTGCACATCAAAACTTCCGTGAATGAGATCATCGAACAGAAACCTTACGCTTACCAAACCATTGATGGGCAAAAGGTTGAAGTCCCTTGTAAATTTGTCCTGAATGGTAGCACACTTTCGTTTAAACTGCTCAAATCTTATAAAAAGAACCTGCCGCTTGTTATTGATCCGGTACTGGTCTTTGCCAGCTATTCGGGCTCGTTTGCCGATAATTTCGGCATGACCGCCACCTATGGCTACGACGGAAGTTTGTTTGCCGGCGGAACGGCCTTTAACGTAGGTTATCCGACCACTGTCGGTGCTTTTGACACGAGTTTCAACGGTTCTCCGGCTTCGGGAATTACCGACGTTGTGATTACCCGCTACGACTCAACCGGTTCCAACCTCACCTATTCTACCTACATCGGTGGAGCTCAGGCCGAAACGGTTCATAGTTTGATTGCCAACGAAAGCAACGAGCTGTTTTTGTACGGAGTAACCAGTTCGCTCGATTTTCCCGTTACTTCCAATGCCTACGATACGACCTTCAACGGCGGCGTATTTTCCAATTTCCCGAACAACGGAACCACCTTCAACAACGGAACCGATATTTACGTAGCCAAGTTCAATGCCAACGGAACCGTACTGATGGGTTGTACCTACATCGGCGGATCCAACAACGACGGGATCAACCATAAATTTACACTAACCGGTAACGCTGCTCTGGATTACGATTCGCTGATGAACAACTACGGTGATCAGTACCGCGGAGAAATTATGCTCGACCGGGACGGTGATTGCTACATCGCTTCATCAACCAAATCAAATGATTTTCCGGCTGTAAACGGATTTGACAATACACTCGACGGGCATCAGGACGCCGTAGTCTTTAAATTCAGCAGCGACCTGAGCAACCTGATCTGGAGTAACTACCTCGGCGGAAGCAGTGCCGATGCCGGGTTCTCTTTAAAAGTAGATACCAACAAAAATGTTTATGTCTGCGGTGGAACCGGATCTGCTGATTTTCCGTTCACTCCGGGTGTGATCAACACCAATCACCAGGGCGGGAAAGCAGACGGTTACATCACCAAGATCGATAGCAGCGGATCGAGCATTCTGGCATCCACTTTCATTGGAACCAACAACTACGATCAATGTTATTTTGTTGAGATTGACCGGTTTGGAAGTATCTATGCGGTAGGTCAAACCAAAGGGGTCTTCCCGATCATCAACGCCGTATATTCCAATCCGGGAAGCGGTCAGTTCATTATGCGCATGAACAACAACCTGACAACCATAGATTATTCCACCCTCTTCGGAAACGGTAACATCAATACGCAATTCTCTCCCTCCGCCTTTCTGGTCGACCGATGTGAGAACGTATACGTAAGCGGCTGGGGCGGAAACATCCTGAACGGAACGGCCATGACCAACATGCCAACCACGGCGAATGCACCGCAACCCAACTCCGGCGACGGATTCAATTTCTACCTCTTTGTTCTGGAACGCAACGCACAATCCCAATTATTCGGTACGTATTTCGGCGGAAACCAAAGCTCCGAACACGTAGACGGCGGAACCAGCCGGTTCGATAAGAACGGGATCGTGTATCAGTCCGTATGCGCAGGATGCTGGAACAACGACGACTTCCCCACCACACCCGGAGCCTGGTCGCAAGTAAACAACAGCACCGGATGCAACAACGGCATCTTTAAGTTCGATTTCGAAATCATCCCCAAAGCACAATTCAGCGTAGATAATTTTCAGGGATGCGCACCGTTAACGGTAACCTTCACCAATTCGAGCGGCTCCAGCGACAGTTACCTGTGGGATTTCGGCGGTGGCGACACCACGTCCCAGATTTTCAATCCGGTAAAAACATATACTAACCCCGGAACATACAACGTAACCCTGCTGATCACCGATTCCATCTGCAACACCGTAGATACGGCTTTCCAAACCATCGTAGTAGCTCCCCCGATTACCGTTTTCGGCGGCGATACCATCGGCACCTGTGACACCACTACCCTTTCGGTAAATACCACCGGAAACCCGAGTTTCTTCATCTGGTCATCCAACAACCAGTTTACCGACACCCTGAACAGCAGCTTAACGGACTCCTCACTTTTCGTGACAGTCGGAGATACAACCTGGTTCTACGTTATGGCAAGCAACGGGCCGTGTTCAGCCATCGACAGCTTCCGGGTAGATTGGCTCGGTTTTGATATTCAGGCGAATGATGCCGCCATTTGTTCAGGAGAACAAGTTCAGATCACCACATCCACCAATTCTCCGACATCACTAACCTATAGCTGGACTCCCTCCGCTTCTATCGTGAGTGGCGGCACGACCGGCACACCGACAGTGAATCCGGCCGTAACAACCACCTATACCGTTACCGCCCAGAACGCTAACGGCTGCTTCGCCTCGGATACGGCCCAGGTGATCGTCTCCGGATTTAACGCCAATAACATCAATTTGTGGGCCGACAACGACTCCATCTACGGCAGCGGCGGAACCTACCTGCACGTAACTCCGGGTTCCGGATTTACCTACGTTTGGGTCCCTCCTTTCAATCTGGACAACCCGACTTCTCCGAACCCATATTTTACCCCGACCTTCCCTTCCACGACTACCTTTACCCTAACCATGACGGAAGACGGAAGCGGATGCAGCTATTCCCGAACCATTACCATCTATGCCTTCGATGTAGTTTGCGGCGAGCCTGACATCTTCATTCCGAATGCCTTTACACCAAACAACGACAATGAAAACGATGTGCTGTACGTGCGCGGCAGAAATGTAGGCGACATGGTACTTAAGATTTATAACCGCTGGGGAGAACTCGTATTCGAAACACAACAACAACGAAATGGCTGGGATGGAACTTTTAAGGGAGAACTGGTCGATCCCGGCGTATTTGTGTACTACCTGACCGTTACCTGTGTAGACGGACAGGAATACTTTAAAAAAGGAAACATCACCGTTATTCGATAATGAGGAAAAGGATAGCAAATATAATTCTCCTTTCAGGGTTTATTTTCCTAGCTTCCGGTCTGTTCGGACAAGATATCCATTTTTCTCAGTTTTACAACTCCCCCCTCAACCTGAATCCGGGTATGATCGGGGTCTTTAACGGCGACTTTCGTTTTGTTGCCAATCAGCGAACACAGTGGAGTTCGGTAACAACACCTTATTCCACATTCGGGATCAGTGCCGACGCCAACAGCTTGTTCGGTTCTCCTTTCGGGGCAGGACTTTCCGTATACAACGACAAAGCCGGTGATTCGGAATTCGGAACCCTGCAAATCGCCCTCGGTGCATCCTACCGCCTTCAACTGGATAGCACACAAAGCCTGATTTTCAGCGCCCAACCCGCTTTTACTCAACGTAGCATCAATTACACCAAACTGCAATTCGACAATCAGTACAACGGATTCTACTACGACGAAAACTTAGGGAACGGGGAGACTTTTCAAAATAACGGAGGCACCTACTTCAACCTGCATGGAGGATTGAGCTGGAACAAGAAAATTGCCCAGCGCAAGGAGGTCTCTGCCGGATTTGCCCTGCATAACATCCTTAAACCGGAACAAACCTTTTTCAACGCCAACATCCCTTTACATCAACGGATCACGCTTCATGCTGGCGGATTATTTGCCGTGAGCGACAAAGTGGATGTTCTTCCGGCCATTCAGTTCCAGAAACAGCACAATTACAAGGAGATCATTTTCGGAGGGCAAGGGAAATACCACCTGAACAATGGCAATTACAAGGCCCTTTACGGAGGAATCTGGTACCGGAATGCCGATGCCACCTATTTTTCGGTAGGCATGGATTACGCCGATTTTCACTTTGGAATCAGCTACGACCTCAATTTATCTTCACTGGAAGTTGCCAGTAACCACCGGGGCGGATTCGAATTCGCCATCATCTACATCATTTCCAGGTACAAACCCGACATTAAACGATATAAAGCTTGCCCGGATTATATATGAGTTGGAAAGATGAAAGTGAAACGTTAAACATCGGGAAGTTTCTTAATAACGGTTTATTAAGTAAGCGCTCCGGAAAAACAGGCCTCCTGTTATTCATGTTACTGTTTACAGTCAACTATTCCCTGTTTTCCCAAAACCAGAAACAGTTGGTGAAAGTCGGCGACCAGCTCACTGAAGATGGCGATCATTACGGTGCCTCGCTCTGGTACAAAAAAGCACTCGATCTGGATTCGACTTACATCGACATCGTATACAAGTATGCCGAATCCCTCCGGCAATACAACGATTACAAGAAAGCCGAATCCAAGTACTACTACATCTACAAGAAAGACATGGGCAGAAATTACCCGCTTGCCCCTTTCTGGTATGCCATGATGCAAAAATACAATGGCAAATATTCGGAAGCTAAAAAGTCCTTTAAACGGGCCAAAAGGTTCTTTACCCGCGACCGCAACGGCTACCACTACCAGAAAGTGATGCAGGAGATCAAAGCTTGTGACGTGGCTCAACAGATCATGCAGGATTCCGTTCCTGTTCACATCAAAAACATGGGCGAATCGATCAACACCTACAGCAGCGAACTCGGAGGTACCTTGCTGGATGATTCGACCGTCATCTTCTCTTCGCTTCGGGACGAAAAAATGAAAGAGGATAACGTGGTGATGGACACTTCACTGTACCTGGTTCGCTTGTTTAAAGGCAGCAAACAGGGCGATGTGTGGATGAGCGATGAGAAGCTGAACGAAAAGATCAACGAACCCAATTACCACATTGCCAACGGCAGCCTGGATCCGGAAGGAAAGACCTTTTACTACACCAAATGCGACCGGAGCTTTCATTGTAAAATCTATGCCATCGAATACGCCGAAGGTGACTGGGGAATTCCCTACGAAATTAAGGAAGTAAACATCGATGGCGCTACCACCACCCATCCTTCCATCGCTAAAGTTGAAGGGAAGGACGTGTTGTTCTTTTCATCGGATCGCCCGGGCGGACAAGGCGGAAAGGACATTTGGTTCTCCCGGAAAAACGACCAGGGAAAATTCATGGCCCCGGCCAATGCCGGCAAGGAGATCAACAGCCTGGAGGATGAGATCACTCCTTTTTATAACGAGAAAGACACCAACCTCTACTTCAGTTCCAACTGGCATGCGGGTTTAGGCGGTTTCGACATCTTTAAATCCCGAACCGATCTGATCACTTTCGGAAAGCCTGAAAATATGGGTTTCCCGATCAACACCAGTACCAACGATTTCTATTACAACATCAGAAATAAGACCGCACTGATCACCTCCAACCGCAAAGGATCACACACCAAAAAAGGAGAAACCTGCTGCAACGACATCTGGGAATATGAAATCCCGGACACAACAGAGATCATTTACACCACGCTGGAGGAACTGAACCGCTACCTGCCGGTACGTCTCTATTTCCACAACGACTGCCCGAACCCACGAAGTCGTGATACTCTAACCACACTAAATTACATGACCACCTACAAGGATTACACGAGGCTCTACAACGAATACCGCCGTGAATACAGCAACGGACTGAAGGGAGAAGAAAAAGACGATGCCATGCTCGACATTGAGGATCTGTTCAGTGAAAACATCGACAAGGGAGCCAAAGACCTGGAACTATTCACTCCGCTCTTGCTGAAAGAGCTGGAGGCCGGCAAAACCGTTACCCTTACCATCAAAGGCTTTGCGAGTCCCTTATCCAAATCCGACTACAACGTAAACCTGACCCTGAGAAGGGTTTCCAGTCTGATCAACTACCTGAGTGAATATGAGAACGGTAAGATACTACCTTACATCAACGGAACCGCCGAAAACGGCGCCAAACTGGCTTTCATTAAGGTTCCTTTCGGGGAATATCAATCCGTAAAAGGGATCAGCGACGACCTGGCCGACAAACGGAATTCCGTATATAGTCCCGGAGCTGCTCTGGAACGGAAAATTGAGATTATCGCCATACAGGCCGATGATACGAATCAGGTTGCTCTGGATGGCAGTGAGCTGGAGAAACTGCCGTTACTGACCTTCCGGGATTCCGTCATTAAAATGACCGTAGGCGAACACGAAAAACAGATCAAGATCATCAATAACGGTGAGGCTCCGCTTAAAATCTTCTCCGCCACGTTCAGCTGCGACGGTTTTACCATTGATTTACCGGCGAAGGAAATTCCAAGAATGGAACCGCTCATGCTGAACATGACCTATAATCCGACAGAGGATGTACCGAAAAAGTGTACGGTAGAATTCTTAACGAATACCATTCCCAATAAGATTAAGAAAGAGATTTGGATCGAATGATCAAACCAAGATAAATAAGTCCCGTTTCTCTATCTTTAACATTAATTTAGCCTATGAAATTTATTACCTTGTTGACGACCCTGTTCTGCATTTCAAGTCTAATGCATGCACAGGAACCCATTTTAAGACCCGGTGGAGGTGCTTTAGGCGCAGGAAGCTCACCCTATTCGATCGATCACGCTTTAAATGCCTCCGATCAAAGGAGCAACAGCACCTTGACAGATGATTCACAACAGACTTACGAGATATTGGTAGTTACAGGAATGGAAAAAACAACCATCAAACTGAGCATGGCCACCTATCCTGCTCCGAATTCAGGCATTCTGTACTTAACCATTGCCCAACCTGTTTCTGACCAATTCAGCTATCAACTTGTTCATGATACTGAACTAATCGAAGAGCAACCGATAGCCACGGCAACCACCGCCATCAACATACAGGAACTTCCTGAGGCAAATTATTTATTAAGAGTCTTAAAAAAAGAAACCGTTCAAAAAACATTTCAAATCAACAAGAACTGAGCTACAAGAATGGGATTGGGATTGAATAATCAGTGCTGAATGTTCTCCAGGATTTGATCGCGCACACTGCCCACAACGCTGCGCATCTTCTTTTTGTTGATCGGATTGACCGTGTTGCTCAGCTCATAAGCCTGGGTCTTGTCATTGAAACTTACCTCCATGCCTTCAAAAGCTGTATTCAGCTCCGTAAGCAAACCGTAAACCACAGCCACTTCACTATCAATCTGGTAAGGTTTTAGCAACATCAGGAAATTATCCAGAAACTGTTTTTGTTGTACGATCATGCTGGTGTATTCTTCGGTCCATTGAAAGGCTACATTCGAGTGAATGGCAAAATAAAAGCCCTCAATGTACGCTCCGGTCAGGATCAGCAGCCCTATCCCCTCGTTTTCGGTCTCCGTAATGTATTGATTAGCATCGTTGTACCCCTGCAGAATGATCCGGCTTAACGAATCCCTGTTCTGCAAATTATCCTGAAAACGTTTACTAAATCCTTCATTCACATAATAAGCAATCGGCAATTCTTCCATAATGGCCTGCACGTCTTTGGCATAATCCATCCCCTTTTGAGGATGACTGTAAACGGTAACATAGCCCATATCGGCCATATACATACCCAAAGCCAGAGAGAGATCGATATCCGATTTGGAACGAACCATGCCGTGCGGAAGCAACAACTGGTCGTTATAACTCACCCCCATAAAATTCAATGCCGAAGCGACCTGCACCGGCGTTGGCATGGTAAATAGTTTGGCCTGACCGCTATCGATCCCCAATTCCGACGCCAGGTCGATGCTATCAATCGTTGTGGTCGTTTGAGTAAGATCTTCTGTTTGATGTGACTCCTCATCCCCGCAGGAATAGAGCAAACTCCCCAGAGCAACACACAGGAAAAGCCTTGTAACGGGTAACGTCATGAATAATTTTGGATGCTTCAATTACTTAACAATTACTTTATTCGACTGGCTTTTACCGTTGGTAGTTGATTTTACAATGTAGATTCCGGGAGATAGGTTATTATTGGCATTTAAGTGGAAGGAAATATCCTGATCCTTGCTTTTCGGGGTAATTCTGTTTACAATTTTCTTCCCCATGGTGTCGTAGAGCTCCACATCTACCTGTGAATCAGCCAACGGGCAATCTTTCAGGTCGATGGTGCAGGTTCCAACGCAGGGGTTCGGGTATACTTTCAGGGTGCAGATCCCGTCATCATTCATATCGTATTGAACGGCAATCAGTTCGGAGTATTCATACTTCCCGTCAAAATCGGTTTGTTTCAGACGGTAATAAGACGTTCCGAATTCAGGAGCATCGTCATTAAAATCATATTCTTTCAAGGTATTGCTGTTTCCGCTTCCGGGCACGTTGCCGAGGGCTTCGAAATCGATTCCGTTCGTGCTTCTCTCTACGGTAAAGAAGTCATTATTCACTTCCGTTTCAGTAACCCACATTAATTTCACCGATGTATTATCGATCTCGGCGGTAAACAGGATCAGCTTAACCGGCAATGGTGAACCGAAGATCATCGGACCGAACTGGTCGCCATCCGATTTTTTCCAAACCACGGTACTGCAAATCTCCAGGAAATTGGCACTTCCTCCTCCACCTGACCCGGAAGCCGTTAATGACCCTCCCGCATTCAGGATGACACCCGAATTACAGGGCAATCTCAATTTGGGACCATTTACCGGAAAATCCAGTGTTCCATCTACGACAATAAACATCGGAGAACCGCAACCCGAATAATCTTGCTGCACTTCAATGGTTATCACATCGCCGGCCAGAATGTAAACGGTATCTCCGCAAGCTGGTGGACCTGCAGGACTCCAGGATGCCGGCGAACCCCAGGCACCTCCCCCGGTTCCGTTGCTATTATACGTAGCTGAAAAAACAAAATTAACAGCAATACTTAGCAGTATAGTCAGTATTAGTTTTTGCATGAATTAGGTTTTTTTATCGACGTAAGTACGTATTTACACCCACGAAGGTTGTAAATATACTGGAAAAGATTTCTAAAAACAACAAAAGCCCACGATGTCGTGGGCTTTTGTGAAATATTTAACGTGGTGTTTACTTACTGTTGGAAAACGTCGTCTCCCAACTTGGTATTCACTTCGATAGATGTTACTTCCATGTCTAAGGTCTGTGGACCAAAACTTTGTTTGATCTTATGAGCATAATTCACCCCGTTTACCACTTTGTAATCGGAGAACAGGGATTCTACGGTGATGGCTCCACCGGCTTCTTCTCCGGCATCTCTCACCATCATGGATTTTACCTGCAGGTGACTGGCTACATCGTACCATTCGCTGGACTTTTCTCCACTCGGATCGGTTACTTCGATCTTGTAGGCTTCTTTTCCTTCGATCGGTTCAACGCCTAACAGCGCGTACTTATTACCCGAATCTTTATAGTAAACATCACCATGCATTTTAGAGCTTTGTTTTAACTCTTCCAGTTCTTCTCCTTCGAGTGTTTTATTCCCCTGCATACCACTTAACTTACCAACTGTTCCGTCGAAAGTTTGCTTCTGGATCACCATCGGGCCCATTCCCATCACCATGGCAAATTTATTCGGCGCTTTGCTGTAACGTGTTACGCTGATGGTTTGTCCCTGAATACTGGCATTCATCTTAACGGTTACGTCTTTGATCTTACTCAGTTTTTTGGTTAACGCTTTACCGGCAGGCATACCATATTTGGCTTCAATAAACTGATCCAGCACATCCTCAGCGGTCATTCCTTCCGGGGCCGGTTTCAGGGCCTCCACGTAGTCGTTTCCGAAAGCATCGTAGAAATCAACCTCATTACTTGCCGCAAACGGTTTCAGGTTATCCGCAACCTCTTTGTTACCCACCACTACGATGTATGCATTCTCCGGTTTGATGTATTTTTTAGCCATTTCCTGGATGTCTTCCACGGTAACAGCAGCTACATTTTTCAGGTAGTTGGCATAGTAATCTTCGGGCAGGCTGTATTTCTCCGTGTTGATCGCAAAACGGGCAATGGTTTGAGGATCTTGCAGCGTATAGGCAAATGTACCGGTCAGGTAATTTTTCACACTTTGCAATTCTTCTTCCGTTACTTTTTCGGCAACAATGCGTTTCAATTCGACCATGAACTGGATCACCGCACTGTCGGTCACTTCGTTTCTTACCTTAGCACTCGCATTGAACGATCCGATCAATTTGTCCGGATCTAACGAAGAATAAGCACCGTAAGTGTACCCGTGGCCCTCACGCAGATTCATGAATAATCTACCGGACATACCACCACCTAAAATGGTGTTCATTAACCTGGATTTGATCACATCCGGGCTGTTTTGTTTCAAATTAACCGGATAGGTAATATTGATAACCGACTGAACAGCTCCTTCTTTGTGTACAAAGGCCACCTTGTTTTGCTCGGGCTGCATCGGTGTTCTGTATTTATGAACCGGCACTTCACCCTGCTCCCAGGTACCGAAATACTTTTCGATCATCGGCTTTACTTCAGCCAGGGTCACATCACCAACTACGGCTAAATAAGCCACATTCGGTTTAAAGTAGGTTTTGTAGTACTCTTTACATTTTTCGAGGGTAATTGCTTCTACAGTCTCTTCGGTAGGCACTTCTCCGTAAGGGTGATTCTTACCATACAACATGGCATCTCTCACGTTTCCGGCAATAGCATCCGGGTCATCTTTTTGAGACGTGATCCCTGAAATCGTTTGTTTCTTGATCTTATCCAGCTCTTCTTGCTTAAAGTCAGCATGGTACAGTACATCGGTCATGATATCCAGCAACTTCTCCTGGTGTTTTTTTAGTGAAGAGGCATAAATACCGTTGGCACTGGTGCTTAAACGCGCCCCGATAAAATCCACTTCCTGATCCAGTTGTTCTTTGGTTCTGTTGGTCGTTCCTCTTTCCATTAACTGTCCGGCCGCGCTTACGTATCCGGCCATGTCACCTTCCAGGATCGGGTCAACATCCAGTTGCAGGGAAAAGGAAACTTTAGGCAACTTGTGGTTTTCAACAACGAACACCTTTAATCCGTTGGGCAATGTAAATTTCTCTGTTTTACCTAATTTGATCTCAGGTGCAGAACCTGCTGCCGGCCTGATGCTTCTGTCGAGCTTTTGAGCCGAAGCAGTAAAAGCTACAGCGGCAATTATTAGGGTTGATACTATCTTTTTCATATCTATGATCTATTGAAAATTCGTAATTCGACTTATTTTTTCTCCTCTTTCATTTCCGGTTGCTTCGGAGCATCAGCTTTCTTCGGCACATAGTGCAACACCACCCTGTTCTCTTTCACGAAGTACTTTTTAGCGGCATTCATGATGTCTTCACGGGTAACCTTCATGTAGCGATCCATTTCGGTATTGATGAGATTGGCATCTCCGTAGTACACGAAATAGTTGGCCAGGCTCTCGGCAATTCCTTCAATCTTGGAATTTTGAGAAATCATATCGTTTTCAATCTGGTTTTGTAGTTTCTGGAACTCCTCTTCGGAGATCAGCTCGGTTTGCAGTCTTTCCACTTCTTTATCGATGGCCTGCTCCAGGTCTTCAACCGACACCCCCATGTTGGTGATCCCGAACATCAGCGACATACCCGGATCTTCGGTCGGGAATGGAAAAGCTCCCACAAAAAGCGCTTTTTGCTGCTCATCTACAATGCTTTTCTGCATTCTGGAGCTGTTCCCCTGAGAAAGAATCTGCGCCAGCATATCTACCGCATAAGCATCTTTGGTGCCCTGAGCCGGTGTATGGTAACCCATCATCACGGCAGGCAATTGAATGTTATCTTCGATTACATCTCTGATCTCGGCCGTTTTAGCAGGCTCCACAACGTTCGGACGAACAATCTCCTTTCCTTTCGGAATGTCGGAGAAATACTTGTCGATCCACTTCTTCAATTGTTTCTTATCAAAATCTCCGGCAATGGACAACGTTGCATTGTTCGGAATGTAAAAGGTTTTATAGAATTCTCTGAACTCATCGATCTTGGCGGCATTCAAATGCTCCAGCGATCCGATCGGCACCCATTGGTACGGATGTTTTTCGAACGCTCTGCTGAACATCTCCGGCAGAAAAGTTCCATAAGGGGAATTCTCATAGCGCTGACGGTACTCTTCTTTCACCACTTCTCGCTGTGTTTCCACACCTTCTTCATCGATCTTGGCATGCATCATTCGTTCCGATTCCAGCCACAATCCCAACTCCAATTGGTTGGAAGGTAAAATTTCAAAGTAAAATGTTCTGTCGAATGTTGTATTCGCATTCAGAATCCCACCGTTGCTTTGCACTAACTTACTGTACTCGCCACGCCCGATATTTTCGGAGCCTTCAAACAACAAGTGCTCAAAAAAGTGAGCAAAACCGGTTCTGTTCGGATCTTCATTTTTTGACCCGACATGGTACAATACCGTAACGGCAACAATCGGTGTGGAATGATCTTCATGCAGAATAACATTCAACCCGTTATTTAATTTATACTGCTCAAACTCGATCTTATTCTGCGCACTCAGGCTGAATAATCCAAACGAACATGCAGCTACCAGGAAAATTCTTTTCATATTCTTTGATTTTAAAACTTCACGAAAATAACCATATTCACAATCCCCTGCAACCGCTAATTACATAAATGGTTAAATAGGGCGATTAATGGTTGTTAAGTTGATCAGTTGGTTAGTTGGAATTAAAAAACTTAACAACCCAAAAACTTAACAACTCAAAAACTTAACAACTCAAAAACTTAACCACAATAATCTGCCACAATTTTAGTTACTTTGAAACCCAAATCCATGCACACGCGGAGTGGCCTTTAATAAATTCATCTACATATGCATCTTCCTGCTGACCGGCTTTTCGCTGAGTGCTCAGCAAACAGCTACCGTTAAAGGTATTCTGAAGAACAACAAGGGGGAAGCTTTAGAGAACGCCAACATCGCCATCATCGGAACCACTACGGGAACGAAATCGGATAACACGGGGCGGTTTTCCCTGAAAATCCCGGCGAATGAGGACGTACAAATCGGGATCAGCTACCTCGGCTACACCACCCAAACGAAAGTCTTTAACCTCTCTCCCGGAGCAACGGCCGATTTTTCTCCGAAAATGATGAATTCCGTGCAGAACCTGGGCGAATTCCAGCATGAAGTGGAAGGAAACCGAACAGGAACCATGACCAAGATCGAACCGAAACTCGTTACCGAATTCACCAGTGCATCAGGGAGCTTCGAAGCCATCCTGAAGACCTTACCGGGTGTTTCCTCCAACAACGAACTGAGTTCGCAGTATTCCGTTCGTGGCGGGAACTTCGATGAGAACCTCGTGTACGTAAACGACATCCAGATCTACCGGACCTTCCTGATCCGCTCAGGCCGCCAGGAAGGGCTTAGCTTCATCAACTCCGACATGGTTTCCGACATCAATTTCTCAGCCGGAGGGTTCGGTGCCCGATACGGTGATAAGATGTCGTCCGTACTTGATGTCACCTACAAAGAACCCGACGATTTCGGAGGTTCCTTCACCGCCAGCTTACAGGGCGCCGCTTTTCATCTCGAAGGTGCGAGCAAAAACCACCGCTTTACCCACTTAACCGGAATCCGCTACAAGACCAATCAGTACGTGCTGCAAAGCCTCGATACCGACGGTGATTATAAACCTTCTTTCCTGGATGCACAGACCTACCTCACCTACGACATGAACGAAAAATGGGAAATCGGATTCCTCGGAAACATTGCCCGCAACAAATACTACTTCATTCCGGATACCCGCCAAACGGATTTCGGAACCATCAATGAAGCGCTTCAGTTAACGGTTTATTTCGACGGACAGGAAATCGATCAGTTCCAGACCTACTTCGGTGCATTCAGCTCTACGCATACACCTAAAGATGGTGTGGAACTCAAATTCATCACCTCCGCTTTCCGTTCGCTCGAAGATGAAGAGTTCGACATTGAAGGGGGTTACCGCATCGATGAACTCGAACGCGACCTGAGTCAGGACGATTTCGGCGATGTGAAGTTCAACCGCGGCATCGGAACCTTTATGGACCACTCCCGAAACACCCTCGACGCTACGGTGGCCAACATCGCCCACAAAGGAAAAGTGATTAAAAAGAACCACACCACCTACTGGGGAACGACATTGCAATTCGAAAACATTGTAGACCGCATCAGCGAATGGGGCTACATCGATTCGGCAGGCTATTTCATTCCGCATCCGAAAGACTCGATCGGCTACACCACGCCATCCGCTCAGGGAGAACAATTGCTCGAGCTCAACGAAGTCCTGAAATCACAGGTCGATATCAGCAGCTTCCGCTACAGCGCCTACCTGCAACGCATCTGGAACTGGGAAAAAGACAGCGTGAATTATTCCTTTAGTTTAGGAACCCGCGGAGCTTACTGGGACCTGAACAACGAGTTTATTTTCAGTCCGCGGGGCTCTTTCTCCTTCCAGCCTAACTGGAAACGGGATTACCTCTTCCGCCTTTCGGGTGGGGTATACTACCAGCCTCCCTTCTACCGCGAGATGCGCGACTTCGACGGCAACATCAACAAGGACATCAGGTCGCAACTTTCCTATCAGGCTGTCGCCGGACTGGACTACAACTTTAAGGCCTGGGAACGTCCGTTTAAGTTTACGACCGACGTGTACTACAAACACATGAAAAATGTGATCCCTTATGAGGTGGACAACGTGCGCATCC
>JAGQZT010000116.1 GCA_020435335.1 Flavobacteriales bacterium
AGATCCAGCTCAAAATCCGATGTCGCTTTCAGGTATTTCCTGATCAATTCTTCTTCATCCAGAAACAACTGCTCGATCGTCAGCTCCAGTTTATTGATTTTCTTTTGCGTCCCCTGATCAATGATAAGAGCCGAATTCCTGAGTACCAAAACCGGAAAAGCGATTTGATTGGATTCAAACATAGCCTTTAGCTGGAGCCAGTAGGCCAATTCGCCACCACCGCCGATGTAGGCCAGATTAGGCAGCACCACTTCCTGATACAAAGGCCGCAATACGGCATTCGGACTGAAACGTTCGGGATAATTTTCCAGTTCATTCAGCAATTCCTCTTGCGTAAAATCCGTTGAATTGTTGTTTACCCGGAAAGCATCTCCTTCCTGAATGATTCTTTCCCGAAGGCCTTCCTGCAGGTAAAACAGATTGATCTCTCGCGGGTTGACCTGCTTTTTATAGCCCAATGCTTCCAATCGATCCGATGATTCATTGATCTGCTTCACATTTTTCTGCTGCAGAAGCTCCTGCTCCATATAAGGTGCAAATGAAGCTTTCAGTAGCGGATCATCTCCATCGATGATCACGAGACCGTAACTTCCGAAAAGTTCGTTAATAAAGATTTGAGTAGCTTTCGTATAAGTGTGTTCGGCCTGATAAGCCGCTTTCAGTTTATGGATCATCGCCTCCAGTCCGGTTCTGCCGTTGAGCGTTTCTTCCAGTTGTTGAAAAACCCGTTCTACCCCGTTCAATTTCATCCTACCTACAGCCCCACCGGCATCTGAAGCCAACTCATGTTTCACTCCAAACAGGCTAAAGTGATTCACTTCTTCCAGATCGTGATCCTCGGTTGCCATCCAGAAAACAGGAATGAAGTTTTTACCCGGAAAATGATCTTTTAATGTTTTCGCCAGGTTAATGGTACTCACGATCTTATAGAGGTAGTACAACGGACCGGTAAACAGGTTCAACTGATGCCCGGTCGTAACGGTAAAAGTATTGGCCTCTCCCAGTGTTTTTATGCTGGACGCTACTTCAGCCGGCATGCTGATCCCGGCATATTGCTTTTCAAGTGCCTCACACAGTGTGTTTCGTTGTTCAGCATTAAACTGCTTCTCCTCCAACTGCTTTTCAAAACCGGCCACGGAAACGGAATTGTTGTAAAAAGAACGAAGCGATTCCTTTCCTTCCAGGTAATCCAGCATCATCGATGAAAAATAGCCGGTTTGATGATATGGTATTTTCAGTTTATTCATGAACAACTTCCCCATACAGATCAAAATCCGAAGCGGAGGTTATTTTGATTTGGGCAAAATCACCGATACGCACAAAATGATCCTTCTTATTGACCAATACTTCATTGTCCACTTCGGGTGAATCGTATTCGGTTCTGCCTACAAAGTAATCCCCTTCCACACGATCGAACAAGACCTTAAAGGTTTTTCCGACTTTTTGTTGGTTATGCGACAAAGAGATTTCCTGTTGAATTTCCATCACCTCAGCGGCGCGACGATCTTTTTCTTCCTCCGGCACATCGTCTTCAAACTGATAGGCATGGGTATTTTCTTCATGAGAATAAGTAAAAATCCCCAAACGCTCAAACTGCATTTCCTCTACCCAGTCTTTCATCTCTTCCACATCGGCTTCCGTTTCTCCCGGATAACCGGCAATAAAAGTCGTTCTGATCGCTATTTCCGGCACCATAGCGCGAATATCCTGAATCAGCTGTGTGGTCTTCTCCCGGGTCGTACCGCGGCGCATGGCTTTGAGCATGCTGGTCGACGCGTGTTGCAGAGGAATATCGAGGTAATTACACACCTTCGGATTATTTTTCATCTCTTCGATCACATCCATCGGAAATCCTGTCGGATACGCATAGTGCAAACGGATCCACTCTATACCTTCTACCTTGCTCAGCTCACGCAGTAATTCGGCTAACTTCCGTTCTTGATAAAGATCCAACCCGTAATAGGTCAGATCCTGGGCAATCAGGATCAGCTCCTTTACGCCCTGGGCAGCCAGCCCTTTTGTCTGCTTTACCAGGCTTTCGATGGGTGTAGATACATGTTTGCCCCGCATCAGCGGAATCGCACAAAAAGAGCATGGCCGGTCGCACCCTTCGGCAATTTTTAAATACGCATAATGATTCGGAGTGGTAATCAACCGCTCTCCAACCAACTCATGTTTGTAATCGGCTTTTAATGTTTTCAGCAAACGTGGCAAATCCCTGGTACCGAAATACTCATCCACATCCGGGATTTCTTTAGCCAGGTCATCTTTGTAGCGTTCCGACAAACAGCCAGTTACATACACCTTATCCACCAGTCCTTCTTTCTTGGCCTCGGCATACCTCAAAATGGTATCGATCGATTCCTGCTTGGCATTGTCGATAAACCCGCAGGTATTGATGATCACAATTTCCGAATCGTCCTGCTGAGCCTCATGCTCCACATCAAAGCCGTTGGCCTTGAGTTGGGTCATGGTTACTTCCGAGTCGAACAAATTCTTTGAACAACCCAAAGTGATCATGTTCACCTTGTTCTTTTTGAGTGTTTTTGTCTTCATAAACTACTGAAACAATCCCAGAAATCCCTTAACGGCTTCCCAGTACTCCCCACTGTCGGAGAATTTACTCCACAACGATCTGGAACCATGTTTTCCTAATTTGGTCGGCAGGAAATAAGCTCTGTTTTGCTCAGGAATCTGAGCGGCGATATCCCACCATTGTTTCTTCTCCAATTTGGCCGAAGTGATGAATGTAGGAACCGTAATCTTTTTTGCACTTTGTGTGATCCAGTCTTTTGATTTTCCCTGATCTTCGAAATATTCACCGGGCGAAAAGGCCAAAACACCACTGATATCTTTTCTTTCGGATGCGATGTGCAACACCAGGGCCGAAGAATAGGAACTTCCCCAAATAATCAGGGACCCTGCATTCTTATACTTCGCCTTCACATAATCGATCGCAGCATGCATATCACCCAGCGCATCGATGTAACTGGTAGCCAGTCCTTTCTCTACAGCCCGGTTGTAAGTTTCATTCACAACTCCGTTAATCTCTTCACCGGAACGTTGATCAACCGCCATGCAATTGAAGCCCATTTTATTGAGTTTTGGCGCAATTTCCTGATATTCACCCCGACTCCATTTCGCTTGATGAAACAAGATGATGAAAGGGCTGTTTTCGGGATTAGTCACGTATAAATCTGCCGTAACCTCGAGTCCGTCGCCAGACTTAAATGTAATCTTTTTCTGTGCTGCCAGCGGAACTGCAGATAACAACAGCAAGATAAAAAATAGCTTTTTCATGATTTATTCTTTGAATAATGAATCGACAAATTCGTACTTGTTGAAGACCTGCAAATCTTCCATGCCTTCACCCACCCCGATGTATTTTACAGGAATCTTGAATTGATCGGAAATTCCGATCACCACTCCGCCTTTCGCCGTGCCATCCAGTTTGGTGATGGCTAAAGCATTGATCTCCGTAGCTAAAGAGAATTGTTTTGCCTGTTCGTAGGCGTTTTGTCCGGTAGAACCGTCGAGCACCAGTAAAATCTCATGCGGAGCATCCGGAATGATCTTCTGCATCACCTTCTTGATCTTGGAAAGCTCGTTCATCAGATTCACTTTATTATGTAAACGACCGGCCGTATCAATAATCACCACATCGGTTCCCTTGGCCTTGGCAGATTGCAGGGTATCGAAGGCTACCGAAGCCGGATCGGCATTCATGCCTTGTTCCACGATCGGCACACCAACACGTTCGGCCCAGATCTTAAGCTGATCAACCGCTGCCGCACGGAACGTATCCGATGCGCCCAACATGACCGATTTGCCTTTTTGCTTCAACTGATGAGCCAATTTACCGATGGTAGTGGTTTTACCAACACCATTCACTCCAACCACCATGATCACATACGGATCTTCCTGCTGCGGAATTTCAATCTCTTTATAGTTCCCGGTGTTGTTTTCTTCTAAGAGTGAAGCAATCTCTTCACGCAGTACCTGATTCAACTCAGAAGTACCCAAATACTTGTCTTTCGCTACCCTTCCCTCTATTTTCTCGATGATCCTGAGCGTTGTATCCACACCCACATCGGAAGTAACCAGAATCTCTTCCAGGTTATCCAGCACTTCGGCATCAACGGTCGATTTCCCACCGATCGCCCGGGTTATTTTGGAAAAGAAACTCTGCTTGGTCTTGTCAAGTCCCTGATCTAATGCCTCTTTCTTCTCTTTGGAAAATATATTGAAAAATGCCATGACTTATCATTAAAAAAAAAGCTTCCTTCAGGATTGAAAGAAGCTTTAAAATTACACAATTCGTGTGATTATTTCTTATTAAAAAAGTCGTTTACTTTTTCTTTTGTCACAATGTCTTCTTTAAAAACATAAGCGCCTGTTTTCTCAGACTTAACCATCTTAATGACTTTGGTTAAGTTCTTTCCAGCTTTTTGTAACGTTGCTACGGTTTTCTTTGCCATGACTCTTAGTTTAATCGGTAATGAATACCTGGATTATTTAATTTCTTTATGTACAGTTACTTTCTTCAGTACCGGGTTGTACTTTTTCAACTCAATACGGTCAGGTGTATTTTTCTTGTTCTTTGTGGTAATGTACCTTGAAGTACCTGGCATACCAGTTTCTTTGTGCTCAGTACACTCCAAAATAACCTGAACTCTGTTTCCTTTTTTTGCCATTTTCCTTTCCTTTAATTTTTACAGGAGTGCAAATGTAGTAATTTATTTTAATCTGACAATAGTGTTAAAGAATATTTACCTCTCTTTCTAGCGTAACCCCGAATTTTTCCTGAACGGAGGTTATGATGGCCTCCGACAATTCAAAAATATCCTTACCATTGGCCCCTCCATGATTCACTAAAACCAGGGCCTGCTTATCATGAACACCGTAATTCCCCAGCAATTTTCCTTTCCAGCCACATTTTTCAATCAACCAACCGGCAGCCAACTTAAACGTTCCGTCTGGCTGGGGATAATTCGGAGCATCCGGATCGCACTGTAACACCTGATCCAAAACAACTTGCTCAACAACCGGATTCTTGAAGAAACTGCCGGAATTTCCGATTTCTTTCGGATCGGGCAGTTTACTCTGACGAATGCGGATCACCGCAGTACTCACATCTTTTATTGTGGGTTGCTGAATACCCATAGCATGCAATTCACTATCTATTGCGCCGTAACTGGTATTCAGGTTTGGTTTTTTGGTTAACCGGAAACTAACCGCCGTGATGAAATATTTTCCTTTGGCCCAGGTCTTGAAAATGCTGCTCCGATAGCCGAACTCACACGCCTCATTGCTGAACGTTTTCTTCGAAAAATCCGCCAAATCCATCACCTCTACCTCGCGGATCACGTCCTTCACCTCTACGCCATAAGCGCCAATATTTTGCATCGGGCTTGCTCCCACACATCCGGGAATGAGCGATAAGTTCTCCAGACCGCAATATCCTTTTTCGATGCAATACATCACAAAGTCATGCCACACCTCTCCGGCTCCGACCTTTAATACCAGGGAGTCATCATCTTCATCAACAAGTTCAATCCCACGAATATCATTCTTGATGACCAACCCATCAAAATCCCGGGTTAACAGAATATTACTTCCTCCACCCAGAATTAAAACCGGAAGGGTATTTTTCTCAAGAATTTCTTTCAGTTGACTGGCTTCGGTTACCGACACAAAAGCTCTGGCCTGAACGTCTATCCCGAAGGTATTATAAGGTTTTAAGGAAATATTTTCTCTGATTCCGGTCAATGTTGTTCCAGTAATGCCACAACGTAGGCAGAAACCCCTTCTTCTCTTCCTTCGAAGCCTAATCGTTCCGTGGTGGTTGCTTTAATTGAAATGTCTATCTCTTCCACTTCCATGGTTTCGGATAGTGTTTTGCGCATTTTATCCATATAGGGACCGATTTTGGGCTCCTGCAGGGCAATGGTAGCATCGATATTCCCAACTGTAAATCCTCTGGTTTCAATGATAGACATCACCTTTCTCAACAGTAATTTACTGTCGATCCCTTTGTATTGATCATCATTCGGGGGGAAATGAAATCCGATATCGCGCATGTTCGCCGCACCTAACAGAGCATCACAGATCGCATGGATTAATACATCGGCGTCTGAATGTCCGACAGCTCCTTTGGTATGCGGTATTTTAATTCCTCCAAGCCAGAAATCGGATCCCTCCTCTAACTTGTGGACATCATAACCGAAACCTACTCTGATTTTCATGATTAATTGCTGCTAGTATCGTTCTGCTTCTTGAATGCCTCGAAATCAAACATGAGCGAGAAACGCACGGTGTTCGCCAACGGATTTTGCTGGGTCGTGGAGATCAGGTATGATACATCCAGGCCAAAAACACTTAGCTTTAACCCGGCACCCACCGTAAAGTACTTCCGGTTTCCTTTGGTTGCGCTTTCATGCATGTATCCGGTACGAACCGCAAACTGCTTGTTGTACCAATATTCCATACCGGCAGAAATGTTGATCTCTTTCAATTCTTCAGACATCCCTCCCGGTGCATCGCTAAACGACTGAAAAATACCGGTAACGATCGGCACATCCGGATTTTTTCCCGATTCAATCTCAGGTTCACCGGTGGTCGGATCAATGATCGGCTGGCCGGAATCATCTGTTGCATAGATCGGCGGTGTTGGCACCAATAATTTATTGAAATCAGTCAGGATGGAGAAAGTATTATAATCATCCAACACGAAAGTAAGCGATTGCCCCAATCGCATGTTGATCGGAATAAAGTCTTTCACCGCATCGTTCGTATAAGCGATTTTCGCACCAATGTTGGAAATGTTCAAACCGGCATTAATGATCGCATCCTGACCAAAAACAGTTGCATCGTCCTTCGTGTAAAAACCACCCACATCAACCGCAAATGATTTCCCCGAACGGGTATTTGCCCCACTCACATCAATCCCTCCCGTCAGGTTCGAATAGATGTAACGGACAGCCAATCCGCCGGAAAAATTTTCTCCGAATTTTTGGCTATATCCCAGATCAAAAGCAAACTCGGCCGGATTAAAGTCTCCGATCGGATTCCCCTGATTGTCTGTAAACTTGATATCTCCTAACGAAAAGTAACGCAACGAAGCTCCGATTGCATTATCATCTCCTAATTTTTTATACCCTCCCACATACGAAAGATTAATATCCGGAACCAATTGCCTTAACCAGGGTGAATAGGAAACGGAAACTCCCATTTCTTTTTCCACGAAAGCCAGCTTAGCCACATTCCAATGCATGGAATTCGCATCTGGCGAAGAAGCTACTCCGGCATCCCCCAAAGCTCCGGCTCTGGAATCGGGAGCAATCAATAAAAAGGGTACGGCTGTGGTTATGGTATTAAGTTGTAACGCGCTTTGTTCCAGTTCACTGTCTTGCGCATAAGATTGAGCGGCAAGACCAAACAGAACGAATCCAACAAGTGTTTTTTTCATCAATTTTTAATTAAAGCGGACACAAATATACATTATTTATATGCAAGTGCAACGCATATTCCGACTTACAAACGACATTCAATTCGAATTATTGCCCTATTGTAAAATAACAAGCTTTTCGTATTTCTCGGCAACAGAATAATTATCGGCCCTCACTTTCAGACGGTAGACATAAACTCCTCTTCCAATCCTGTCACCGTACTCATCCAACCCATTCCAGGTGATGGAAGTGGATCGGTAACCATCATCAAGAATGTGCTTGTCCAACGTTTTAACTAACTTACCCGACACCGTAAAAATCTGTACCTGAGCATACATCGGTCTGCCCGGTTGATTGTGTTCAAACCAAAATTCAGTGTACGTCGTAAATGGATTCGGATAATTATAAACCTTATCAATAATAATGTCTTTCGACTTGACCACGACAAATTCGATGGTTGCCTCAGACGAGTTATTGTACACATCCCAAACCTTCAGCGTAAGCGTATGCCTGCCCTCTTCGAGGTCTTCAAAGGGAAAATACACCCTCCCGCTTTGGTAGCTGTTCAGTTCGGCCTCGTAATAGTCATTGAGAATGTATGATTTTTCCGTTTCATTGTCGAGCACTGCGATAATGTCATGGCCTATCCCGTTTCCTACCATATTGATCCCATGCAGATCGTAAATGTTTGCCAGCAATATCGGGTTTTCATCGGTCATTCCGCCGAACACAAAGTTTTCATCATTCATGAAGAGTTCAATTTCAGGCCCCTTCTCATCGGCTTCATAATTCGACGAGGTACCGCCGATGTAAAAATTATTGTAATAGCCGTTGGCATCTTCAACCTGGTTTTCACCGTAATAACTCAACTTACCCTGGCCATAATTGTACGCTATGTCCTTCGGTACAACAAACGTGTACGAGAATTCGCCGTTAACAACACTTACTTTCCCTTTAAACAATTTACTGGTTTGCAAGCCAAACACGAAAGGAGTCCCTCCGTCATTCGCCAAAGCCGTTATTTGTTTTTCTTTATCAAACACAGTTGGGTACATGATCCCGTTGAAATTGGATAATTTTTGGTTGGCATCATCCCTTACTTCTCCTGTAATGGTTATTTTTTGCAAAGCCTGTATGGTATCCGATCCCGAAACAGCCACCCCGTTGATCTGTGTGGTTACTACATTATGAACCGGATAAGCCAGACGTAAAGCCGGATCACCCAGCAACGTAAAGTTCCTGTTGTTACTCACGCTTGCATTTAAATTTTTAACCGCCATAAAAACTTCCCCGATGGTTGGCATCTGCCCACTAACCGGATCGAACACTTCATCAAAAAAGTCCTGATTCATGACAAAGTTGGGACCCGAGAATACAAGCCTTACCGTGGTCAACAAAGCTAAAGCACCATGTTCACTCAATATCATCAACTCACCGGCGGATGTACGCAACGGGTCATCAAACCGGGAAAGCTCGCAGGTTGCTGTAACAAATAAAGGGTAAGAAACCGTATTGGTCCAGTTGTAGATGTCCGAAACGGTTAAAACACGTTCGTGAGCCAATCCGGCCTCACCTCCATGCCCCGTATAATTAATAATGAGCGACCCGTTTTCAACCGCATTATTAATGGCTTTATTCACATCGGGATAACGGCTTCCTCCAGGGGTTGATTCCTGATTAAAGGCGTCAAAAAATATCTTATTGATGTTATATTCCTTATGGCTTGATTCAACCATCCCTGCCAGGGAATTAGCTTGTGCCATGTGGGTATTGCTATCTTCATCATCTCCGATAAACGTAACCAAATTTCTCCAGTCGTGCATAGATGCTGCCGTATTGTAATTCAGGATTTTATGCACAATATGATCTGCTTCCTCCTGAGTTTTAACAGGCAGTCGACCGATCCCGATATCCAGGTATTCGGTTGACACAAAGGTTCCCTCAGACGGATCCAGCAATCCAAAATAATCATCCGAAACAAGCGATCCGATGACATCAATGGAATTCGGGCTCTGATAAGTTGGAATAAAATTGGTATTTCCTGTAATCCGGTGTTTGTTATCGTACGAACCGTCTCCAACCAAAAGCAGGTACTTCGGAGCAATTGAAGTGGTCGTGGAACGCTCGTACAGCATTCTGACAAAATCACGAATGGCTACAATATCGCGGCTACCGGATGAATATTCGTTAAAAATCTGTTGAGGAGTTACAATAACAACACTTAACCCTTCCTCAGCATGAAAATCTGCAATTTGAGCCGACTGGCTCAAAAATTTGGGGTGACTCACAATAACCATTTCTGCACTTTGGATCGCATGCAGGTTTTGATTATCGACCTTGCCTACCGGAATCACTTTCGTTTCATAGTCGGTCGTAAACGCCACAAAGCTCCTTAACGTATCCGTAGCCAGGGTAAAATCAAGCGCATTTCCAGAAACATTCACAACCTGCTCCTTGATATTAAACGGATCGGAAATTTCCCAGACTTTTGAAATGGCGGCAGCATTCGAAATCGTAAATGTTGAAACATTACCGGCTCCAACCGACTGAACATCCCTGAAGAAGAGCTGCGTCCCGGTCATGGATAAATTTCTCCTGGCATTAACCTCTACTTCATCAAGCCAACCGAGGGATTCGATAGCCGGTTTATTGTATGACAGGTTCAGGGTAATGACATCCGAAGAAGGGGTGACGTTGATGATTCCTGTCCCCAACTCGGCATACCTGCTTGTGTAGTTCCCCATATTTACAAACGGTAACGGAACCGATGCGGACGACCCGCCAACCGTACCGGTAAACGTACTACCGGTAGCAGACCGTGCAGCTACTGAAAAAATGACGGTTGCCTGATCATTCGTAATGTTCGGGAAATTAAAAGCATAATTGTAACTCGTCTGAACATCAAACAGATCACCCAACCACAAGCTTCCGGATTTAATCAAATTATACGCATCCCGTTCATGATAAGCATAGTCGTTAAATGTAGTTACGGATTGATTCGGAGATGACTGGGAATTTTGAGTGGTAATCCGTTTCGGTGATTCTCCCGTACTACTAAATGTGATAAAATAATATGTCGTATCCGAAAACATGTGATTCTTATGTTCAAAAAGCCCGGAACTGGTATTGTAAGTCCAGGAATTTGGCGACTGCCCATAGAAGAGTACGTAATCCGTCTTATCAAACGAATTATCAGCAGCACCTGCTACATAGACTGCATTCTGTTGAATGTCATCCGGCCGGTAAGCACTGTTGAGAGCAGGTAGCATCTTCCCTCCGTTTCCGTATAATTTAAAGTCGTTCGGATTTAAATGATCGATATCGAGGCCCAGGTTTTTCAGAAAATCATAATCGATCTTGAATATACCATCTTTTAATACCGCAATTTTATACCAATCGCCCGTTGCCAGTACCGAGTTGGACGTAAAACTTTTGTTCCCTCCCTTCTTCAGCATATTGCTCTTTTGCGTAAGCACTTTTACTTTAAAGCGAACAACCCGCTTGTACACTCCCTGGTCGAATAACAACGGGAAGAAACGAACTTCACCGTAATTGACTTTTCTACTGGTATAGGTATCAAATTGGAATGTTAACTGATTGTTAAGGTAAGTTATGCCGGCAGCATCCCCAACGACTTCCGAACTAACCTCTTCATACTCCACATCAATCAATTGAACAGAAGTGATTTTATCCTCTCCCAGCCGGATTTGCTTGGAATAATAGGCCAAATAATCCTTTTCCTGATCATAACGGGCATTGGTAAAGGACAAAAAACTTTTTTTTGTCAGACTATTTACAGCTGTTTCTGCGTTATTGTTCCAGACAATCGATTCCTCAACAATGATTTCTCTGGAGAGTAACAGCAGAGGGCTTAGTAGAAAAATCAGGATAATATTTTTAGCTGAATTCATAGTGGATATCAGACGAAATTAAGATTAAAAATGGTATATTTACAAATTAAATTCAGGTGAAAAACGAAACAAAAAGTTAAATATTGTTTTCGTAAATAGAATCAAATTATATACATTTGAAACTTGGCAAATGAATTTTGCGTAAAATTTTTTAAGATTAAAGGTAATATATGATAAAGAAAATTTTACTTAGAACCAGCTTTTTAGCTGCGATATCATTGTTCTTTACCGGCGATGTATTCGCGCAAGATCCTGAATTTACGCAATTCTACGCGAATCCGCTATACCTAAATCCAGCCTTCGCAGGTACCGTTCATTGCCCAAGGGTATCATTAAATTACAGAAATCAATGGCCAGGCATCAGTGGTTCTTTTGTGACCACAAGTGCATCTTACGATCAGCATGTTGACGGATTATCAGGAGGAGTAGGTTTGTTGGTCTGGAACGACCGAGCCGGTGAAGGTACCTTAATCACAACCAATGTCAGTGGTATCTATTCCTACCAAATCCCCGTAACGCGAAGATTCTCCATTAAAGCAGGACTTCAGGCTACATGGGCTCAAAAGAAAGTTGACTGGAGCAAGTTAACATTCGGGGATATGATCGATGCCCGAAGAGGTTTTGTTTATACGACCAATGAGATTCAAAGGGATCAACCCGCCAACTACGTGGATTTTTCTGCCGGTGTTCTGGGATTCAGTGAAAAATACTTTGTTGGTTTTGCAGTTAATCACTTAACCGAACCGGACGAGTCCGTTATTGAGGGCACCAGCCCGCTTCCACGGAAATTCACATTCCACGCCGGTGCCGTACTCCCTGTGGAAAGCAAAGGTGAACCTGCCTCGTTATCACCAAATGTACTGGTACAATTGCAGCAGGATTTCCTTCAAATCAACTTCGGGATGTATTTTTCAAAAGGCCCGATCATCGGAGGTCTGTGGTACAGAAATCAAGATTCGTTCATTGCATTAATCGGATTCCAGACCGGTATTCTTAAGTTTGGTTACAGCTACGATATTACCGTATCGAAACTGACCAATACAACTGCCGGTTCTCACGAATTCTCTACAGGACTTCAGTTCGACTGTAAACCTAGAAAAAGAAGGTTCAGAACAATAAGTTGTCCTTCTTTTTAGTTTATTATATTTGCATTATCAAACTCATAAGATATGAAACCACAAGAAAAAGGAAAGTATTTAATATTGTTACTGTTTGTAGTACCGGTATTCCTCTTCTCATGTAAGAGAGAACAGTCCGGTTCAACAGGATGGGAATATAACAACCCTAAAAACGGCGGATTCCAGAAGATCCCATACCTTGAACAAGAAACAGGCCCGGGGCTTGTATTGATTGAGGGTGGACGGTTCACGATGGGTAGAGCCGAACAGGAAGTTCACTATGACTGGAATAACATTCCAAGAACGGTTACCGTTTCTTCATTCTATATGGACGAGACAGAGGTTACCAACTTCGCTTATCTGGAATATTTATACTGGCTGGAAAGAGTATACATGGCCGATTACCCGGAAGTTTTCAAAAAAGCATTACCGGACACACTGGTTTGGAGAAGCAAACTGGCCTACAACGAACCTTACGTGGAGTACTACCTCAGACACCCTGCCTACAGAGATTATCCCGTGGTTGGTGTAAACTGGTTACAGGCTAACGATTACTGCTCCTGGAGAACGGATCGTGTCAATGAGCTGATCCTGATCAGAGAAGGTCTTTTTGAGCACTACCCGAATCAAATCAATGAGGATAACTTTAATACTGAGGCTTATTTGAGAGGTCAGTATGAGAGTGGTAAACGTGTAGACGGTATCCCCGATCTGAACCCGAACAAAGAATACAGAAATGTTCGAATGGAAGACGGAATTCTGTTACCGGAGTACCGACTACCTACTGAAGCTGAGTGGGAATACGCTGCCTACGGATTGATCGGTAACACCATCGACGAATTAATTCCGGATAGAAAATTATACCCTTGGAATGGTCACGCTATCCGTAACTCCAACGAAAAATACATCGGTCAAATCCTGGCTAACTTTAAAAGAGGCCGTGGTGATAACATGGGTGTTGCCGGAAGATTGAATGATAATGCGGATATTACTGCTCCTGTTTATTCTTACTGGCCGAATGATTACGGTCTTTACAACATGGCCGGTAACGTATCCGAATGGGTGATGGATGTTTACAGACCTTTATCGCTGGAAGATAATGACGACTTCAGACCTTTCAGAGGTAACGTTTACAAGACTAAAATGTTAGATGAAGACGGTTTGATCATGGAAAAAGACAGTCTGGGTCACATTCAATACAGAGATGTTGATCCTAAACTGGATAACCTGCAAGCCAGAAGAAACTACAAACAAGCCGATAACATCAACTACCTGGATGGGCACTGGGAATCTAACATCAACTTTATGGAGTTGAAAGACGACCCGAACAATTCTGACGGGCAGAAAATGATGTATCAATTTGGTGAGTCCACTTTAGTAAACGACAAAGCTCACGTATACAAAGGAGCATCATGGAAAGACAGAGCTTACTGGGCTGTTCCGGGTACCAGAAGATACCTGACCGAAGATCAAGCCACACCTTACATCGGATTCCGATGTGCCATGACCCGTGTTGGTTCACCAATCGGACTCGGATATTAACAACACACATTGAATTATATCTTAAAAACCCTGAACATGCTGTTCAGGGTTTTTTTATGTTTACCCTATGGAATTGAACGAACTATATCAGCTGTATGTAAACAGCTCAGGGATATGCACAGACACCCGCAAAATCACTTCGGGTTGTTTGTTCTTCGCCCTCAAAGGAGATAACTTTAATGCCAATGAATTTGCAGCAGAAGCACTGGACAAAGGCGCCCAACATGTAGTGATCGACGATGCTGCTTACCAGCAAGATGGAGCCATCCTGGTTAAAGACACTATGGAAACATTACAACAATTGGCCAATTATCACCGGAAACAACTTGCCATTCCTTTTATCGGAATAACCGGCACCAACGGAAAAACAACAAGTAAAGAACTGATCAATGCCGTTCTGAGCCAGCATTTTCGAACAACCTGTACTCAGGGCAACCTGAACAACCACATCGGGGTGCCCCTCACCCTGCTTTCCATTCAACAAGATTGTGAAATCGCCATCATTGAAATGGGTGCCAATCACATCGGTGAAATCGACTTCTTATGCCGGATCGCAGAACCGGAATACGGCATCATTACCAACATCGGAACGGCACATATTGAAGGATTCGGCAGTAAAGAAGGGGTAATCAAGACCAAGAATGAAATGTATGCTTTTATTCGGGAACACGGCAAACTCATATTTACCAATCAGGATGATGATCTGCTGAAAGGACTCTCCGCCTCCATACCAAAATACACTTACGGTAAAACCAATGCCGATTGTACCGCAACCTTGCTGGCAGAAACACCTACCGTTCAGCTGGCCTGGAAAGCGAATACCATAAACGCTACGCTTTACGGCGCGTACAACTTTTACAACATCTTGCTGGCCATTTGTGTCGGGCAGTATTTTAACGTACCTCAAGAGAAGATCATTCGGGGCATTGAAACCTATGTTTCGAGCAATAACCGGTCGCAGCTTGTTATAA
>JAGQZT010000010.1 GCA_020435335.1 Flavobacteriales bacterium
AGTCCTAACCGTATTTGCGAATCCCTACAGTTTAATCGATTTTGAATCGGCCGCACAGGTAAACACGCTGATCGCAGCGTATCAAAACAGCGACTATGCTCAGCATGCCGCAGCGGAGTTAATCTTCGGCGGGATTGGTGCAAACGGAAAATTGCCGGTGAGTGTTTCCGAAACATTCCCTGCCGGAACCGGCCTGCATGTGGATCCTATGAACCGGTTTAAATACACCTGGCCGGAAGCTGTGGGAATGGATGCTTCCGAATTGTACCAAATCGATAGCATCGCCATGAAAGGCGTTAAAGAAGAGGCTTATCCGGGGTGTCAGGTGCTGGTGGCCAAGAATGGTAACGTGATCTATAACAAATCGTTCGGCTATCACACTTACGAAAAGATCAAACCTGTACAAAACAGCGATATCTACGACCTGGCTTCCATTACGAAGATCGGGGCAACGCTGCTTTCTGTGATGCGTTTACAGGATGAAGGGAAGTTCTATTTGGATTCAACCCTGGGCGATTATTTGCCACACCTCATTCCGGATACGTCCATCTATCATCCGCTGATTCTCCGTGAAATTCTGGCACATCAGGCCGGATTACAAGCCTGGGTTCCTTTTTACGTTAAAACGATCCGTGACGGGAAGCTGGATACGGTAATCTACCGGGCAGATTCCTCCACGTATTATCCGCTGCGGGTAGCAAACAACATTTACATCAACAAAGATTATCCGGACATCATCATGCAGCGCATTTTGCGGGGGCCTTTAAAGGAAAAAGAATATCGTTACAGTGACTTGGGGTATTATTTTCTGAAACACATCGTTGAAACCCAAAGCGGCGAGGAGATCGAAGATTATGTGGCCAAGATCTATGCTTCATTGGGGATGACAACGGCAGGGTACCTTCCAAGGAAACGATTCAGCCTGGAACGAATTCCTCCGACCGAATACGATGAGGTCTTCCGGAAGCAGGTGATCCATGGTGATGTGCATGATCCCGGAGCAGCTATGTTGGGTGGAGTGGGAGGCCATGCCGGACTATTTTCCAATGCCAATGATCTGGCCAAGCTGATGCAGATGTACCTCAATGAGGGCAATTACGGAGGAACGCAGTATATAAAAGATACGACTGTCAGGGAATATACCAAGTGCCAGTACTGCGTCGATGAGAATAGAAGAGGAGCAGGTTTCGATAAACCGGTTAGGGATGGTGATGGCGGTCCGACCTGCAGTTGTGTTTCGTATTTAAGTTTCGGCCACTCCGGGTTTACCGGAACCATTGCCTGGGCCGATCCCGAAGAAGATGTGGTTTACATTTTTCTGTCGAACCGGATTTATCCCGATGCGGAGAACAAGAAACTCCTTCACTTAAACATCCGGACCGATATTCAGGAAGTGATCTATAATGCGATTGCTCATTCCAAAAAGTAACCCGGATTAACCGGCCTCCAGATAGCTGTTTCCGCTGCTTCTGCCATTAATGTGGTTCAGAATATCTACACTGAGGTTGGATAAAAAATGAACAGGGTTGTTGGTTGAGATCATAAGCCCTTCAAAATCGGCAAATTCAGGCGACAGGATATAAACGTGAGTGTTCGGAAATGCATTTTCGATGAGGTCTGCAACTTTCAGGTACTGTTGATCGCAAAAATACAGGTCAACAACGATAATGTCCGGAGCAAAGTCCAGCAGCGCATTTAAATCCAGGGTTTTAAATGAAAAACTCAAATGTTGATCCGAACGGTTCAAATGAATGTATTCGAGGAGGTAGCTGTGATCGGAATTACCGATGAAACAGATTTTTTTGGGTAGGTTGGTAGGTTTCATGGATTAGCGGGATTGGTTCTTAAACCAAGACGATTTTGGAAATGGAATGGTTGACACCTGTTGATAACTTGCCCGTCAGTTTAATGTGCCAAAGCTTACGGAAGGCTTGTTAAATATGAATTTTTAATACCATGATCACTCTGTTTAATAGCATTCATGAGGCGATAAATTCACAATGAAATGATAAAATCCTCGTTTTCTATTGTACCTTTAATGCCTCAAAAGATACACTTCACAAGTGCTTGGAACAATAATTGTAAGGTGACTATTCGATGAAATACTTCTTAACATACTTTTTGCTGCTGGTTTCTGCTCTGATGTGGGGGCAAAGCGAAAATGAATTGTTTCAGGTATACAATGTACGTGATGAAGCAACCGGAGCGGCTACCATTTATGTCAATAACAATTATCCCTGCGAACATTCGGTGCTCATCGAATTTACAGCTCTGAAGAACATGGAAGCAGATGTTGAGCTTCCTTTTAAAGGCGTGGTTCCTGCCGGGGCGCACGAATTTCAGTTGTTAACCTTAACGATCAAAGACCTGACAAAACCCAGCCAGCTGGGGTATATCGCTAAACATTGCGACGGCGATATCTATACCAGGGAAGTGGACCGGTCTTATGTGTACTTGCTGCCCTATCAGGAAGGAGAGCAGTATCCGTTGGAACAAGGTTACGGCGGAAAGTTTTCGCATTACATGGAAGGCCGGACTCATGCTCTGGATTTTACCATGAAAGAAGGTACGCCGATTTGTGCAGCTCGTGCGGGAACGGTTATCGATGTGAAGGAAGATTCCGACAAGGGAGGAAAAACGATCAAATACATGGAATATGCGAATTATGTTACCATTTACCATGGCGACGGTTCGTTTGCAAACTATTACCACTTACAAAAAGGAGGAAGCCAGGTTCAGGTTGGTGATGAGGTGGAAGCCGGTCAGGTGATCGGATTGAGTGGTAATACGGGGTGGTCTTCAGGACCTCATTTGCATTTTCAGGTATTTACTTACGATGAGAATATGGATGTGAAGAGTTTGCCGACCAAGTTTAAGCAGAAGGACGGTAAAGCCGTCTTTTTACAAAAAAACAGAGAAGGATACGTTAGTGTTCACTAACCTTTAACGGATATCTTTTTTCGTCAGAATAAAATACGTAACTCCCCAGAACAGCATGATGTAGATGGAAGCGACCATGATGGTAGTGCCAAGCGAGAGCATGTCCATTTGAGGAGGCGTTACCTGCCCGTTCATTTGCATGTTTTGCATTTGCTGAGCCTGCACCATCATGCTTTGATAGATCGGATTCGGAGTGAGGTTGGCAATGATCTCCATCGGAAAAAAGCGTTCGATGCCAGCCGGAACAAAGATCTGAATGATGCTTTCGATGAGAATGGATAGCATAAAGATGATGATGGACAGAGCTGTGGAGCGAATGATGGTGGCCAGTAAGAATCCCACACTCATATAGCCGATAGCCTGAATGAAGTATACGCCCAGGTAGTGGATGTTTTCGAACATGCTTACATTTCCTGAGGTTGTGGTCAGTCCGAATAGCATGCCGATCAGGAACAGGTAGATGGTGCTGGCCAGGGAGATGATCACCATGACCATGATTTTGGAGATCACGAAATCGGATTTACTTTGTCCGTCAATGACTTGCTGCCGGAAGGTTTTGAATGAAAATTCGTTGCATACCAGAATGACTAGCAACATCCCGATCAGCAGGTTGAACCAACTGGCCAGGTAAGTGAGGTTGTTCCATACGCCGGGGAAGCGGTACATTTGTTTCATATCGAACGGAGCTCCTTGAATCTGAATCTGGCCAATACCGTAAAATACAGCCGGGATCAGAGCAAAGACCAGGATCAGGATGACCCAGAAGGTAGAATAGGGCAAAATCTTTTTAAGTTCTATGTTGAGTAAGTTCATCATTTATTTCACCAGTTCTAAGAAGTTTGCTTCCAGGTCGGGTTTCTGAACGCCTAATTCCTTAACAACGATTCCTTTTTCAAAGAGTGCTTTGTTGAGGTAGGCGCTGTCTTTCCCCTGGGCAAGCATCAGGTAGATTTTGTTGCTCGATTCCTTGATGCCGCTCACGCCGTCAATCTGGCCCAATACCGCTTTAAGAAGTCCCATATCTTCAGCAGCCACATATACCTGCTCCTGTTTATTCAATACAGCTTGAATTGGCCCGTAAGTCAATAGCTTGCCACTTTTCAGTACAGCGACATGAGAACAAATTTTTTCCACTTCATCGAGGATGTGGCTGGCCATGATGATGGTCTTGCCCTGTGCAACGAGGTCTTTGATGATGGTTCTGACTTCGGCAATTCCCTGAGGATCCAATCCGTTGGTCGGTTCGTCAAGTACCAGCACATCCGGATTCCCCAGCAGAGCTGAGGCAAGTGCTAGTCGTTGTTTCATGCCCAACGAATAGGTCTTGAATTTCGAGTTGGCGCGTTGTGTTAGGTTAACGATTGCCAGCACCCGGTCGATCTCGCTTTCGGGAACTTGCTTCACCTTACAGGCAATGCCCAGATTTTGGCGGGCACTCAGGTAAGGGTAGAAATTTGGAGTTTCCAACAGGGATCCGATCTTTTTTCGGGTAAACTTATCGGGTGCTTTCCCAAACCAGTTAAAGGTTCCCGAATCGGCTTTTAGAACATCGAGAATAATTCCCAGAGTAGTTGTTTTTCCCGAACCGTTTGGCCCCAGAATCCCATAAACCTCTCCATTATGAATAGAAAGAGAAACCTGCTCTACAGCATGAATCTTACCGTAGGATTTGGAAATATTGTTTATGGATAGAATTTCACTCATAGGAATGGAGTAAAAGTATCAACTAAAAGCATGGAAAGCAAGCCGTTCATCAAGAAATATTCCCGGAGGTAATAAAAGCAGGCTGATTATAAATGACTGTCTAACAAGTAGATCATAGCGGCCATAGCGGCAGCGCCAAGTTCCAGTTCCCGTTTGTTCACGGCTTCAAAAACATCTGCCTCGGAATGATGGTAGTTGAAGTAGAGTTGTGAGTTGATGGTCATGCCGAGTTGGAGCATCTCCGGATATTCTTCCATTAACGGGCCAATATCCACCCCACTATAACCTTGATCGAATTTAAATAATTCGAAGTCGTAAAGCAGGTCTTTAAACCCCTGGACGAAAGCAAGCTGTTCGTTGCTCCCGCGCACATCGAAGCCTGTTGGTAAAAAGCCACCACGATCACTTTCGATGGCAGCCAGATGAATCTCCTTGTTTGATTTACACCATTTGGCGTAGGTGGAACCTCCCATGTTGCCGTTTTCTTCGTTCATGAACAGCACGCAGCGTAATTTGTGTTGAGGTTTGTAGCCGAGCGATTTCAGGATCCGGAGTGCTTCGATGCTGTGCACGATTCCGGCACCGTCGTCGTGGGCACCTTCCCCTACATCCCAGGAGTCGAGGTGGCCTCCCCAGGTGATGACTTGATCATCTTTCCCGTTCATTTCGGCAATTACATTGTAGGAAGTTTTGTTGAGGAGTAGTTTGCAGTCCATTTCCATGCTGAGTGTTACTTTCCCTTTTTTCAACCAGTTGCTCAGCAGATCGGCATCCATGGTGCTGATGGCTGCGGCCGGTATTTTCTTTTTAGTGTCGTCATAGTGCATGCTTCCCGTGTGAGGGTGTTGGTCGGTGGATGATGCCAGTGACCGGATCACGATGGCTTTTGCTCCCAGGTTTCCGGCTTCTTTGGCACCCTCCCCGCGTTGCGGGTAACAAGCTCCGTAAGCCTGAAAAGTCTGGATCATTTTCTGGTCGAAGGCATCGTTTAGAAAAACAATTTTATCCTTTACAGCAGAAGGGGCGGCTTTTTTTAGAGCGTCAAGATTTTCAAATACGACCACTTCAGCGTTGATGAGTCCGTCGGTATGAATGGACCCACCGAGAGCCAGGATGTTTAATTTATGGACCTTGCCGTTTGCATCTTCGATCCAACCGGCTTCCGTGGTACCTCGTTCCCAGTGGGGAATGCTGATTTCCTGCAGGTAAACTTTGTCAAAACCGTAGCTGTTCAGGAGTTTCTCTCCCCACTTCACGGCCATATCGGCTTCGGCTGAACCGGTGAGGCGAGCACCAACATCTTTACACAGGCTGTGCAGGTTCTGGTAGGCATGACCTTTTTCCAGGGCTTCATCGTAGATTTTACGAATGAATGTGGAGTCATTTTGTGCAAAGGAGATTTGCGTAAAAATGAGGGATATGATTAAGGTTAAATACTTCATACGAATTAGTCAATGCCCTGCAAAGGTAAGGAAAAGCATGAACATGAGACATCTACTTGTAATAGACTATCTAAACGATTTAAGCGGATTGCATACGATTATCCCATCGAATGAATACCCACGCAATTGCCTTCGGTATCCAGGATGTAGGCGCAGAAGCCGTGGTCTCCAATGCTGAATTTAGGTTGAATGATCTTTCCTCCGGCTGCTTCTACCCGGGCCAGCACATTATCCATGGCCGGATTGGCATTGAGGTACACAAAGGTCCCTTCGGTACTGGGTTTGTGGTATTCGCCGGTAACTACGGCTCCGGAAAGTTTGCCGGAACCCGGTTCAAAGGGGAAAAAGGCCATTTGGCTGTCCATCATTTCCTGACGTTCCATCTTGATGTTTAAAATAGCTTCATAGAAGGCGGTTGCCCGGTCAATATCCAATGCGGGAATTTCGAACCAGTTAATAGCATTTGTCGTGTGATCCATAGTTGTATGATTCTGTTAATATCTGAGCTCCGAAATTAAACAATTCATGGTATTATCATAACCCCAATTGGTTAAATACTCTTATTTTTACGTCATGTTACTGATTGCAGATAGTGGTTCAACCAAAACAGATTGGCGTCTGGTAAGCGATTCCGGAGAACGGCGATCGTATGAAACGATAGGATTTAATCCGTATTTCATAGATTCGGCCAGTGTGTTGAATGAATTGGCCAGCTCCAGGTTGGCTGAGATCAGAAAGGAGGTGACTCATGTGTTTTTTTATGGTGCCGGTTGTTCGTCGGAAGAAAAGTGTAAAGTGATTTTCAATCCCTTAAACACATTTTTCAGCAATGCCAGGGTTGAGGTGGAACATGATATGCTGGCAGCCGCCCGTGCAACTTGTGGTAAAGAAAAGGGGATGGTTGCTATTTTAGGGACAGGCTCCAATTCGTGTCTGTACAACGGAAACACCATTGTTGAAAATGTAGCGGCCTTAGGTTATGTTTTGGGAGATAACGGAAGTGGGGCAGATATTGGCAAGACTTTCATTCAGGCTTATTTAGGAGGAGAGCTTCCAGGGGTTGTTTCTGAAGATTTCAGGGAGCAATACAACCTGAGTCTCACCGATATCCTGGATGCGGTTTATAAGCAACCGTTACCGAATCGGTTTTTAGCCGGTTTCAGCTTGTTTGTGCATCAACACCTGAATAATCCGACCATCAAAAAAATGGTTGAAGAGCGATTTAGTTTGTTTTTTGAAAAGAACATTTGTAAATATTCCGATTACCGAAACTACCCACTACACCTGGTGGGATCCATCGCGGCAAATTATCAGGAAGTTTTTGAAAAAGTCGCTGCAAAATATCAAGTTAAAATTGGAGGGATCGTACGGAAGCCGATAGAAAGCCTGGTGGATTTTCATCAGCTCTGATTCACGATCATGAAAAAACTGTTGTTCATATGTTTTCTTATGTGGTCTGTTTTTGTTTTCGGACAAGAACCGGCCGATCAATCCTATTATTTGGTAAAGGGGATAGACCTCGGTAAAATTGAAGCTCAAGAACTGGAAAATCTGGAAGCGGCGCTCAAGATTTACCATACAGCTCAAGAGGATACGGCAAAAATTGCAGGGCTCGTGCATTTTGTTGAAAACAGTTGGGATGATAAACTCTGGCCCAAATACAACAGGTGGGTTTATCAATTCGCAAAAGATAAATCGGCTCAATATCAACAGGGTAAGCATAAAGTTTTTTGGGATAAAACCTTGTCTCAGTCGTTGAATAACATTGGATTTTCGTATCTCATGGAAGGACGACTGGAAAAAGCACTTGCTGCATTTCAGGAAAGTCTGAACTACTGTAAGGGAGATGAATTGGCCATGGCGGGAATCTATAATAACATAGCCGGAGTCTATGAGTCGAGCAGCAATCTGGATGATGCTCTTCTTTATTATAATAAGAGTGTGGAACTGCAAAAGAAAAACAATGATTTATCCATACTCGGTTCAACGTTGTGCAACATCGCAGCCATACATTATGATTTAGGAGATATAGACATAGCTATAAACATATACCTGGATGCTATTAATTATGATTTGAAACTAGGTAATACTCATGGATTGTCAGTTTCTTACAATAATTTAGGATTGTTGTACGATCATCTGGAAGAGTATGATGAGGCGTTAATCTACTTTCGTAAAAGCATCAAGCTGCTGGAAGAATCGAACTCAGACCGGAAAGGGGTCGCTACGGCAATGCACAACATCGGGGATATCTATGCTGCTCAAAACGTTTTGGATACAGCAATGATTTACTATCATGAAGCTCTCGCTACATTTGAAGAAATCGAATACAAACAGGGGATATCGAATGCTAAACGATCTATCGGAGAAGTATTTCTGAAGCAGGGACAAACAGATCAAGCTTTGGTTTATTTGGAAAAAGCACATCAGATCGCTCAGGAGCTGGGTTATACCGCAACTATAGAATCATCGGCACTCGCTCTAAGCCACGCCTATGAAAAGAAAAAGAGTTTTAAAAAAGCACTGGAGTTGTATAAGTTTCATGTTCAAATGAGTGATAGTGTAAACAGTGAAACGAACCAGAAGGCAGCGGCAAAACAGGAAGCCAAGTACGAGTATGAAAAACAAAAAGCACTGGATGATGCCGAGCATGAGAAGCAACTGGCCATTGAGCAGGAAGCCAAACAAAAGCAGCAGATTCTCACCTTCGCCACAGCCGGAGGACTGGGACTCGTTGGAAT
>JAGQZT010000117.1 GCA_020435335.1 Flavobacteriales bacterium
CGGCTTCGAACGAATTGCACAGGTCACTAAAAAATTAACTCCCGAGCAGGAGGCAGAGGTCAACAAGCTGCTCGAGAAGATCGAGGAAGACGACGATGTGCAGAACGTTTACCACACCATGGAAGTCACCCTCGAAGAAGAATAAATCTAACGCTTATAAAACTTAAAAGCCCCGCTGACACGCGGGGCTTTTGCACTAACTAAACAGGTGGGTTCCGATAATTATCGGATTGAAGGGGAAGTATTAAAATCCTAAGAGCGTTACACCAACAGTAAAAGGATACAATTTCGGTCCTTTTCCGTTTTCAAATAATGGTGTTAAACTGTAAGTCGCAAACACATTAAACCATCCGTAACCGGCCCTTGCGGTTAAGCTTACCCGAAACGGGTTGGTGTTAAAATCATCTTTGTCTTTGTATTTCTTTTCATCACCATTGTCGTTGTACTTGTACTTCATCTTGGTTTGCAGGTTGTACCCTAAAATGGCTCCGGCAGATAAATGGAAGGATCGGTCGGCATCATCACCGGTATTCACTTCCAGCAACAGGGGCGCATTGATGAACCAGGTTTTGAAACGGTTTTTGGAATAGTTGAACACCGTATCGATCTCACCCCAGGTGTAGTTCTTGTTGTATTCGTCCACTTCCGTGAAAACATGGCTGCCGCCTTCCGGATTCAGGTACACATTATGCTTCAGTTCGTAATTGTTCCATTCGGTTCCCAGTCCGGTTACCAGCCCGAAATGATGTTCCTTGATCGGGATGAAAAATTCCATGAAGTTAACGCTGACCGTCCAGGATTTCTGGTAGTTCAGTTCCATGAACTGAGTCACCAACTGCGGACGGGTTAATTCGTAATTGGATGGGTTGCTGAGGTCGAGGCTGCCGTTTGCGTCAAAAAATCCGTTGATACCTAAGTCAACACCAGCCCAGTGATTCTTTCTTTTTCTCTTTTTTTTCTCCACGTAAACCGAATCATCGATGATGATCAGCCTGGTGTTTCCCCAACTCACGGTAGTGGTGTCTTCGTGTACCGAAACCTTGTGTTTTCCGGTACCCACATTTACTTCTTCATCGTCGATATCGATGTGCTTTTTACCAACGGTTACATTGATGTTATCACCATGTCCGAAGTTGGCCGAAGCGGCACCCGAATTGTTGATGTTTTTGATGGCCGGATCACCTTTCACATTGATGCTCGAAGCACCCGTTGCCTTTCCGGAAATGGACTCGCTGGCAAACACTTTAACATCGGCCGCACCGGAAACATCCACAATCACTTCCCGGGCCTGGAATTCGCCGGCACGCATGCTCGATGCTCCGCTCAGGGTCAGGTTGAATTGGTCCGTTGATCCACGAAGCTTGATGTCGCTTGCACCCGAAAAATCGACCGTTAATTCCTGCAGATTCAGGTCAAGATCCATGTCGCTGGCTCCGCTTCCGGTAATGGTTAGGGTGTTACCGTTTATCGGGTTCATGGTTTTGATTTCCGATGCACCGCTGCAGCTGATGGAAGATAAGTTGACGAACTGAAGTGCGATCTTGATCCCTTCGTTCGATCTGATCGTACCCTTGGTAAAAATGTTCAGTTCGCCGTCTTTGATCTCCGTTCTGATTTTCTCGTAATCTTCAGGATTTACTCCTGTAATGGTTACCTGGTTGATATCTGCCTGAGTCAGCTCGATTTCGAGCGCGCTGGAAGTTTTTAAACGGTCAAATGTTTCTAAATTTCTGGTATCCTGTGCAGCCAGACTGCCGGCTACTAAGATTGAAATGATGGTAAAAACTCTTTTCATAATTGTTCTTTTCAGTGTGACGAACGGGTGGTGGAGTTTGTTACAGGAAAATTATTTTTCTTTCCGGTTTCTGGTGAAATTGAACGGCCCGACATTCAGCGCGTATGCAACCACTTCGCCGTCGTTGTTGGTTTTTTCATCCAGCATCTTGTCTTTTACTTTGGATGCGAAAACTTCCCTCAGGAGTCGCAAACGACTTACTTTGTTCGGGGTAGCTTGTTGTGCGGAATCGGCGGAATGATCTCCGGCCTCCTCTTCATAAATGATCTTGACGTTATCGGTAAACAATTCCTCTTCGGCTACCGGAGGTAGCTCGTCTTTTGGTGCGATAACCGTGTCTTGATGCTGTGCGTCAGGGGTGTTGGCATATAAGTTGTCTTGCTCTTCGATTTCGCGGACATTGGGTTGAACGTCTTCCGGAGTTTGTTTTTTGGGCAACTGTTGGTTGGGGGCAACGGTTCCGTTTTGTTGTTTCGTTTCCTCCGCTTTCTCGGAATTTGATTCGTTAGCCAATAGCTGGTCCTTGATCGGAACGGTTTGCTCTTCAGCAGGTTCAACCTGCTCGATCTTTTCTTCCGCAATAGGAAGCTCAACTTGCTCTTCGTTCCAGTTGATGCCTTTCAGCAAGAAAAGAGCCAGTATCACAGCTGCCGCTGCCGAGTACCACCAGTATAACGGGATAACACGGTCTTCTTTTTGCTTCAGGGCAGCCTTGTCGTTAAAGGTAATTGCAGGTGCAATGAGCCTGGTTTTTTGATAGGCTTCCAGCTCGGCTTGTTTTTCCGGATGAGCCTGCAGGAATGCCGCCAACCCAGCTGAAGTTTCCGGCGAATTCTCTCCTTCAATCTCGCCGATCAGGGCTTCTTCGTAGTTGATGATGCCAATTCGATCTTCCTCTACTTTTAATGATTCCTTCTGAGCAAATGATGTCGGTTCGGGAGCAATGGTGAACAATTCGAATTCATCCAGGTCTTCCCGAAGTTCCGGATGCGCTTCGAAAAACAACAGCAGTTCTGCTCGTAACTCCGGACTCAGATTGCCCTCGAGGTAATCCAGCAAATACGCTTCGTAGTTATTTTTGTCGATTTTGCTCATATCAGTGCTTCAACGCTTCCTAAATAGGTTTTTAAAAATTTTCGCCCCCTGAAAATGTACACCTTTACCTGCGACTCACTCATGCCGGTAATGTCGGCAATCTCGTCATAAGCATACCCTTCGTAATCGCGCAACAGGATCACCGCTTTTTGGTCGGCCGGTAATTGTTCAATGGCTTCCAGCAGAATCTCCTGCAAGTCAGAGTATTGACTTTCGGTGCTGTGCTGATTTTCTTTCACGACCTCAAACGGACTTTGTTTTTGATCCCGCCGAACTACATCGATGAGTCGATGGTAAGAGGTGGTAAAAAGATAGGATCGTACTTTTTCAGGGTCAACATCGTCTTTCTTTTCCCAGAATTTGATAAAAGTATCCTGCACAATGTCTTTCGCCTTCTCTTCGTCTTTGATGTTTTTCAAGACAAAGCGAAAAAGATTGTCAGCATAGGTGTCAACACACTGGTTATACTCTTTTACCGTCATAAAACGATGTCGTTTAGTGGTACGACGAACAGCTGGTTTAAAAAGTTACAGGTCTCCTTAAAAAATTCCAAATACGGCCGATCCGCTTCCGGTCATCGAAGCATAAATCGCTCCGTCTCCGTATAATTTTGTTTTTAATGCTTCTATTTCCGGATGGTTTGGGAAGACCGATTTTTCGAAGTCGTTTCGAATGTGCTGCTTCCAGTGCCGGGGATCTTCGCGGATTAATTCTTTCAACTGATGTTTCGAAAAGTCCGGTTTAATTCCGCCGTAAGCTTCAGCCGTGGAAATGTGAATGCCCGGATATTCGATGCGGATGCTGTAGCCTGAAAGATCCAGGTCCACCGCTTCAAATTCATCTCCTTTGTTGTATGCAAAAACAGGCTTGTTCTCGATGAAAAAAGCACAGTCGCTCCCCAGTTTACGGGCATAGTTTTGCATCTGCTCAACGGTCAGTCCGAGCTCAAACAAATCGTTTAGTGCCTTGATCGCAAAGGCTGCGTCGGCCGAACCGCCGCCTAATCCGGCGCCAATCGGAATGACTTTGTGCAGGTGTATGCTCACGGGGGGGATGTTATAATCGGCATGCAGGAGTTTAAACGCTTTCAGGCACAGGTTGTCCTCTTCGTTTCCCGGAATCGGAATACCCGTTGACTGGAAGGTCAGCCTGTTACTCTGAACAATCTCGAGGGCATCGAACAATTGCATCACCGGGTAGAATATGCTTTCGATGTTGTGGAAGCCGTCGGCACGTTTTTCGGTAACGTGCAGGCCGATGTTTATTTTAGCGTTCGGAAATACAAGCATGCTAATCAACAAGATGGCTCAAAAATACACAATTGGAGATTGGTATTGAACAAAAGTTAGTAACTTAGCCTTCTGTTTTCAATTCAAGGATATGGCTGTATATTTAGACTTTGAGGAACCAATTAAAGAATTGGAGGAGCAACTGGAAAACGCTAAAAAGTTGCAGGAAGATAATGAAGTGGATACCTCCAAGATCGTTAAGGAGATCGAAAAGAAAATCAAGGACACCCGAAAAGAAATCTACAGTGACCTGAATGCCTGGCAAAAAGTACAGGTCTCCCGTCACCCGGAACGCCCCTATACTTTAAGTTACATCAATGCGCTTACTAACGGTGAGTTCATGGAGTTGCATGGCGACCGTACCGTGAAGGACGATAAGGCTATGGTCGGCGGTTTTGGAAGTATCGACGGACAAACCGTGATGTTTATCGGTCAGCAAAAAGGGATCAACACCAAAATGCGCCAGTACCGAAACTTCGGAATGGCCAATCCGGAAGGTTACCGCAAGGCCCTTCGCCTGATGAAAATGGCCGAAAAGTTTAACAAACCGATTGTGTGTTTTGTCGACACGCCCGGAGCTTTTCCCGGTCTCGAAGCCGAGGAAAGAGGTCAGGGTGAGGCCATTGCCAGAAACTTATTGGAAATGTCGCAATTAACCGTGCCGATCATCGTGATCATTATCGGTGAAGGCGCTTCAGGTGGTGCGCTGGGTATAGGTATCGGAGATAAAGTGCTGATGCTCGAAAATACCTGGTATTCGGTAATCTCTCCCGAATCCTGCTCTTCCATCCTGTGGAGAAGCTGGGAATTCAAGGAGCAAGCTGCCGAAGCACTGAAACTGACTGCCGATGATATGTTGAAGAATAAACTCATCGACGGGATCATTAAGGAACCGGTTGGTGGCGCACATGCCGATCCGCAGGAAATGTACAGCATCGTTAAGAAAGAGATCTTAAAACAACTTCCTAAACTTCAGGAATTGGAGCCGGATAAGCTGGTGCAGAAACGCATCAATAAATTCTGCTCGATGGGGGTTTACAACGAGTAATCACTTGTTGTACCAAAAATCCAGACCTTTCATGGTAGAGCTGTGTGTATAGCTTCCCTTCAGTGTTTTTGTCGGGTAATTGTAGATGCTCAGCTGATTGCCGTTAGCCACCCATAATTCGTTGGTTAGTTCGTCGTATTGTAACAACGTGGCCGGAATACCGGTCAGGTAAGTTAAGGTCGAGAAGTTGTTGGCATTGATCAGGGTCAGGTCGCCATTTTCCGCTACCAGATACTGTCCTTCCGAAATTTCCGTGCAGGCATCAATTTTTGCAGTATTTATCGCAAATGGAGAAGAAGTTAATCCGGTGGAAATATCATAGAAGATCAGATTTCCCAACGCCGAACTATTGTTGGTGATCAGGATCAGTGTGTTGGGGTCACGGGTGTAAATCCCCAGGATATCTTCGTTAATACTGGCTTGTTGGGCGGTTGCCCCGGATGCCAGCCATCGCAGCACCAGTTGTACATCGGAAGAAGAGATGGCCTGCTCTTCACATACGAGGTAATCGTCGTGTATGGCTGCTGCTTCTACATAATAACCCGGATTGGCACTGCCGTGAAAATTAGACGCTCCGCTCGTGTTATACCGCTTGATATCTCCATTGCTGAAGCCCAGGTAACTGTAATTCTGGTCAGTAATAAATCCGGTAACGGAATTGCTCGGCGACGAAGTCCAGGAAGGGTTTCCGGAATTGAGATCAACCGAAATGTAATTGCCGGTTGTTCCGGGAACGACCATCAAACGCTGATGGTAGGAATTGACGGCCATGGATAAAAAGTTGCCGGGATAACTGTTGTAATTGCTTGCCTGAAAGGCATTGTCTAACAGGTAAATGTTGTTGGTTCCGCCGGCATCATCTGCCAAAAATATTCCGTTACGTGTTTTAGTGGCTTCGTTCACGATCACTTTTATGGTTTCGGTAGCCGTATTTTTACCGTCATAAGCCCTGAACTTAAAGTAGTAGTAGCCTGAAGGCAGATGAAGATCGTTGAAATAGAAGGGTTCGGCCAGTTCATAGCTGCCGGTGTTAGGATTTGCACTGATTGTTGATAACACCGGGTTGCCTTGCTCATCTTCCAGGTAGACATGAACCGTTTCGATGGTATGGTCATCCTTGATGCTCGCCTTCACGATGATGGTGTCGGGAGTCTGGATCACCAATGATGGCGAGGGACTCGTAACGGTAATGGTGGGTCTGAAGTTGTCTTCCTCCTTCGAGCAGGAAGAAAAAATGATCGCACTTAAAGTGAGTAGATATAGCATGTGACGCATCATGGATTAAAGGTAAGGTTTTAATTCGAAACTGTTGATAATAAGTTGATAAGGTGTTAATTCACTAACCCTGAAATGCTTAAATTCGTTAACAACTATTCGTAACTTAAAGGTGGGATTGCCCGCCTTTTTTTGACGCCAATTTGTAACTTTGGACCCATGGCAGATGCTGATAAAATATCCCCGCGAACACGAGTTAGACAAGCGATTCCGATCTCCCAGAATCTCGAGCACGGGAAGCTTCCTCCTCAGGCGGTGGATTTGGAAGAAGCCGTATTGGGAGCGTTGATGCTCGATCGGGATGCGGTCAATGCAGCCATCGATATTCTTCAGCCTAAGAGTTTCTATAAAGAAGCTCATCAAAAGATCTTCTCCGCTATCCAAACCCTGTTTCAAAGCTCGGAACCGGTTGACATCCTCACCGTTACGAATGAGTTGAAGCAACGGGGCGAACTGGAGATTGTCGGCGGACCTTATTACATTACCCAGCTGACCAACCGGGTTGCTTCTGCTGCCAACATCGAATACCACGCGAGGATCATCGCGCAAAAATACATACAACGGGAGCTGATCCGCATCTCTTCCGAGATCATTACGGATGCCTACGACGAAACGACCGACGTGTTCACCTTGCTTGATAAGGCAGAGTCCAGTTTGTTTTCCGTAGCCGAAGGAAATATCCGGAAGAACTACGAAACCATGTCCGACCTGATCCGCGAATCGTTAAAACAGATCGAGGAGGCCAAATCGCAGGAAAGCGGCGTAACCGGAATCCCTTCCGGATTTACCGCTCTGGACCGCATTACTTCGGGATGGCAACCGTCGGATCTGATCATCATCGCGGCTCGTCCGGCGATGGGAAAAACATCTTACGTATTATCACTGGCTCGTAATGCAGCGGTCCAGTTCGATATGCCGGTAGCGGTTTTCTCGCTGGAGATGTCATCCATTCAGTTGGTTACCCGTTTGGTTTCTGCCGAATCGGAGATTTCTTCCGAAAAGTTAAGAAGCGGTAACCTGCGGAACGACGAAATTCAACAAATTCATACCAAAATTACCGGACTGGCCGATGCCAAGATCTTTATCGACGATACTCCGGGATTGTCCGTGTTCGAATTGCGTGCGAAAGCCAGAAGGTTGAAAGCACAACATGATATTCAGTTGCTCGTGATCGATTACCTTCAGCTGATGACCGCCGGAGGCGACAACAAAGGAAACCGTGAGCAGGAGATCAGTACCATTTCCCGATCCTTAAAAAGTATTGCCAAAGAATTGAGTATTCCGGTCATTGCCCTGTCGCAGTTGAGCCGTGCCGTTGAAACCAGGGGAGGAGATAAGCGTCCGCAACTTTCCGACCTTCGTGAATCCGGTTCCATCGAGCAGGATGCCGATATGGTACAATTCATCCACCGTCCGGAATATTACGGATTAACACACGATGAAGACGGAAATTCCACAGCCGGTACGGCAACCATCATCATTGCGAAGCACCGTAACGGTTCCGTTGGCGATGTGCAACTGAAATTCGTGAATCAACTGGCGAAATTCGAAGACCTCGAAAAAGGCCTCGACGATTTCGGTGATTTCGGTGGCGGCAACTTCGCAACCATGCCGGTGGGCGATGATTTCGATACCGATCATACCATTACCAAATCTTCCCGCATGAACGACGTGGAAGGAGATGATTCTTTTGATTACGGCGACGACAATCTCGACGACAATCCTCCGTTTTAGAATTATGGCACAACAGGTGCAGTCAGTTTATCTCACTCGCTGAAAAGCGATCTGATAGAAAAGTCGTAACTTTATAACTCATGAAACGGATTCTTACATTCATCATTTTTACATGTGTATGCCTTCAGGTTCAGGCAACTTACCTGCTCATTCCCATGGATCATGCGCAAAAGAACCATCTGAAAGCATACGGGATCGCGTATTGGGCACTCGAAAACCAACTGGAGATCGACTGGCTCCTCAATTACCGTGGAGGGAGCTTCATGATGAAACACGTAAAAGCCGTTGAAGAAGAACTTATCATTCGCGGGATCTCCTTCGAGGTGATTGCCGATGTCAAATCCTCCGCCATCCTCACCGAAATTGCCGATCCCGAAGTGAATATGGATGTGGTCAAACTCGAAAAAGCGCCTAAAATTTGCGTTTATTCCCCCAAAAATAAACAACCCTGGGACGATGCCGTAACGCTCGTGCTGACTTACGCCGAAATCCCTTATGATGTGATTTATGACGATGAGATCATTGCCGGTGTATTGCCTAAGTATGACTGGTTGCACCTGCACCACGAAGATTTCACGGGTCAGTACGGGAAATTCTATGCACATTACCGCAACCATGCCTGGTACAAGGAGCAGGTGCGTTACAACGAGGAAACTGCTGCCCGTTTGGGTTTTACTAAAGTGTCACAGCTGAAATTGGCCGTGGCCAAAAGCATTAAGGAATTTACGGTTGGCGGAGGCTTCCTCTTTGCCATGTGCTCCGGTACCGATGCGCTCGATATTGCGCTGGCTGCGGAAGGGGTGGATATTTGTGAGGCCATGTTCGATGGCGATGGTTCCACACCGGATTACAACTCCAAACTCGATTACAGCAAGACCTTCGCTTTTAAGGATTTTACACTCAAGACCAATCCGATGGAGTATGAGTTCTCTGACATCGACGCCACGCCAACGCATGTAAAAACACCGAAAAACATCGATAATTTTACCTTGTTTGAGTTCTCGGCCAAATGGGATATCGTTCCGACCATGCTGTGCCAGAATCACACGGATATCGTTCCCGGTTTTTACGGGCAAACCACGGGTTACAACAAGCAGTTCTTAAAATCCAGTACCCTGGTGATGGGCGAGAACAAGTCGCTCAATTCGGCGAAATACATCCACGGCGAAATGGGTAAAGGCACCTGGACTTTCTACGGTGGCCACGATCCGGCCGATTACCAGCACATGGTAGGTGATCCGCCGACCGATCTGAATTTACATCCCAACGATGCGGGCTACCGCCTCATCCTGAATAACATTCTCTTCCCGGCGGCGAAGAAAAAGAAGCAGAAGACTTGATTAGGAATTCAAGAATGCGTCAAATATTTTAAAATGCCAGGCTTCCTTTTTAGTAGATAACCGTTCTTTGGTTAAACAAATCGGAGAAGCATGAAAAAAACAATAGCTCTTGGTCTTGGTCTAATTTCAGTTTTTTGCCTTTGGGCTCAACCTAAAAAAGTATTGTTTTTGGGTAACAGCTATACAAGTGTGAACAATTTGCCACAACTTATTCAAAATGTGGGCTACTCTTTTGGGGATTCCATTGTCTTTAATCAGAACACTCCGGGCGGATACCAATTTGTTCAACATGTGTCTAACGCTACTACTCTGTCTAAGATTAAGGCTCAGGACTGGGATTTTGTCGTATTGCAGGAGCAAAGTCAGAAACCGTCTTTTCCGCCTGCTCAGGTTCAGACAGACGTTTATCCCTATGCTAAGCAACTGAACGATAGTATTAAGGCTAATTTTTCCTGTACAGAAACAGTTTTTTATATGACCTGGGGGCGAAAAAATGGTGATGCCCAGAATTGTGCTTTTTATACGCCGCTCTGTACTTATGCCGGTATGCAGCAGCGCTTACGTGAAAGCTATATGGAAATGGCCGATAGTAATCTGTCAACTGTCGCTCCTGTAGGAGTGGCATGGAAGAATGTAAGGGATAGTTTCCCAACAATAGAGTTGTATCAGGTGGATGAAAGCCATCCCAGTATCCATGGGAGTTATTTGGCGGCCTGTGTCTTTTATGCTACGATATTTCAAAAATCGGCTGTAGGTTCTACCTACGTTCCGGCTGGAATTTCCGCTAGTGATGCTTTAATTCTGCAAACGGTGGCTTCCAATACGGTTTTGGATAGTATGGAATTGTGGAGGATCAATGCGAATCTTCCAGTTGCTGATTTTGGATTTTCAGGCGGGAACTCAATTAATTTTACCAGTACGTCTACGAATGGTATGTATTATTACTGGGATTTTGATGACGGTAACAACAGCGTATTGGAACATCCGAATCACACCTACAACACGAATGGGAATTATAATGTGGAGTTAATCGTCTTTTCTCAGGATAGTTGTTTTAGTGACACCATTTCAAAACTCGTTTCGGTTACAACAGTTGGACTAAATAAATCGGAGCAGGGCGCTAAGGTGAAGATCTTTCCTAATCCCGCAAAAGATCAACTTAAAGTGATGGCAAATCAGGAGAATCTGACTTTTCGTTTAATTGATATTTATGGGAATATATTGAAGGAACAAAAAGAGGAAGTAATTGATCTTACAGCTTATGCAAGCGGACTGTATTTTATTGTCGTGCTAAAGGATGGAGAAATGATAGCTAGAAATAAAGTGATCAAAGAATAAAAAAAAAGCCCCAACATTTGTTGGGGCTTTTTTTATTGCACGGCCACCCGACTGTCACCCTGAGTGTAGTCGAAGGGTTAAGAATCGATATTCGCATACTTCGCGTTGGCTTCGATGAACTCTCTACGAGGAGGAACTTCGTCGCCCATCAGCATGGAGAAAGTATGATCTGCCGCAGCAGCATTCTCGATGGTGATCTGACGTAATGTGCGGTATTCCGGATTCATGGTGGTCGACCACAACTGCTCGGCATTCATCTCACCCAAACCTTTGTAACGCTGTACGTGTACGCTACTTTCCTTGCCGTTGCCTTTCATGCCCTGAATGGCACGGTCGCGGTCGTCGTCGTTCCAGCAGTATTCCTGGTCTTTTCCTTTCTTTACCAGATAGAGTGGAGGTGTGGCAATGTAAACATAGCCGTTCTCGATGAGCTCTTTCATGTGGCGGAAGAAGAAGGTCAGGATCAGGGTTTCGATGTGGGAGCCGTCGACGTCGGCATCACACATGATGATGATCTTGTGGTAACGTAGTTTGGAGGTGTCGAGCGCACGCTGATCCTCTTCGGTACCTACTTTTACCCCCAGGGCCGTATAGATATTCTTGATCTCTTCGTTGTCGAAGATCTTGTGCTGCATCGCTTTTTCCACGTTCAGAATCTTACCTCTCAATGGCATGATGGCCTGAAAATGACGGTCGCGGCCTTGCTTGGCCGTTCCACCCGCCGAATCTCCCTCCACGAGGTATAATTCGCATTCTGCAGGGTCTTTAGAAGCGCAATCGGACAGTTTTCCGGGTAATCCGGAACCTGACATCACATTCTTACGCTGAACCATCTCACGCGCTTTTCGGGCAGCATGACGAGCAGTAGCGGCTAAAATTACTTTCTGTACGATCGCACGGGCATCGTTCGGGTGCTCTTCCAGGTAGTTTTCGAGCATTTCACTCACTGCCTGACTCACCGGAGCAGTTACCTCACGGTTACCCAGTTTGGTTTTGGTTTGCCCCTCGAACTGAGGTTCGGCAACCTTCACCGAAACGATAGCCGTTAACCCTTCGCGGAAATCATCTCCGGAAATTTCGAATTTCAGCTTGTCTAGCATGCCGGATTGCTCCGCATATTTTTTAAGCTGTGTGGTCAAACCTCTTCGGAAACCGGATAAGTGTGTTCCGCCTTCATGGGTGTTGATGTTGTTGACGTAAGAGTGAATGTTTTCGGAATAGGAGGTGTTGTAAACCATGGCTACCTCTACCGGAATGCCGTTTTTCTCACCTTCCATGCTGATCACTTCGGCAATCAGTTGCTCACGGGTTTCATCGATATACCTTACGAATTCGGCCAGACCTTCCTCAGAATGGAAGACCTCTTGCTTGTGTTCGCCGTTTTCTTCGGTTACGCGTTTGTCAGTCAGCGTAATGGTAATCCCTTTGTTCAGGAAAGCCAGCTCTCGCATCCGGTTGGCCAGGGTGTCCCAGCTGTATTCACGGAGTTCGAAAATCTGATGATCCGGTTTGAAGGTAACTTCAGTACCTTTTTCGGAAGTCTCACCGGTAGTTTTTACCGGGTATTTCGCTTTTCCTCGTTCGTATTCCTGTTCGTAGATTTTTCCGTCGCGGAATACCCGGGCATGTAAGTGTTCGGAAAGTGCATTCACACAGGATACACCCACACCGTGAAGACCACCGGAAACCTTGTAAGAATCTTTATCGAATTTACCCCCGGCACCGATCTTGGTCATAACCACTTCGAGTGCGGATACTTTCTCTTTGGCATGCATGTCAACCGGAATACCACGACCGTTGTCGCGTACTCCGATGGAGTTATCTTCATTGATCCACACGCTGATGGTGTCACAATAACCGGCTAAAGCCTCGTCAATCGAGTTATCAACTACCTCATATACCAGGTGGTGTAATCCTCTGACTCCTACATCACCGATATACATCGACGGACGCATCCGCACGTGCTCCATTCCTTCCAGCGCCTGAATACTGTCTGCCGAGTAACTTTTCTTTTGTTCTTCGCTCATATTTTTATCTGTTTTTCACCTATTTTTTGAAGTCAAACAAATATACTCAAACAAGCTGTTTTTATAGGGGATGAGGCAGGTTTAAAAGCAGGTATTTATCAACAATTTTTTCGACAAATTGTTGATTAGTTTTTAAGCTGTACAAGGCGGACGGATATCCACGAATGAAAGCTTGAAACCGGACTCGGTTTTACTGAAATAGAGGGTGAAACAGGAGGTGTTGATCAGGGTTACGGAGACACTTTCCGCGGCGTATTCCACGGCTTGTTTTTCTTTCTCGTTCAGATCCGAATAATTCCAGATGCCACTCTCAGCCAACAAGTTGATTTCCTGAGAAAAACAGCCTGATTTGTTGTAGGTATCCTCATCACAGACCACATCGGGTAGTTCCTCAAAAACCGGTTGGAGATTCAATTCGGCACAGGTTGTGTTCAGAATTCCGAAAACCACGTCGTTTTGCTCCCATTCCTTTGGAGACATGAATCGTTGAATCTGTGGCATGGCACCGGTACTGTAAATCACGTAAACCCCATGAACCGGATGGAAAAAATCATTCAATGGGTGATCATCGGCATTCCAGTTGGCAAAGGCTTTTGTAAAAACCAGGTAGAAATCCAGAAACTCCTGATGCGGATTAGCCGCTTCCACAATCGTATCCATTTCCGGAAGAACCTCCGGTTGTCCGGCAACAGGGGGTGTATCCTCCGTTGATTGGGGTTCCTGGCAGGCCAGCAGGAACAGGATTGAAAGCAGGCTTAATATTCTCATTTGATCAGGTCGTTAATGGGTTGTCCGGTGCAGGCACTCGGAAATTGAATGTTGATTAAACTTGATACGGTAGCAGCAATATCGGGAATAACGACCAGTTTGTCGGTTTCTCCCTTCTTGACCTTGCTTCCGTACCACAGCAACGGGACATGCGTATCGTAATTGTAAGGAGACCCGTGTGTTGTTCCCTGATGCGAAACGGAAGGAATCCATCCCGACTCCAGAATGTATAGGATATTGCCCGAACGGGAAGGGTTAAATCCGCGTTGGGCATTCGCCATGATCCGGTCCGTTAACTCCGTTTCCCGCAAGGCGTTGGAAGTGATCACCTTGGCTATTCCTTCCTGTTGCAAAAGAAACTCCGCAACCGCATTTTCGATCAGTGCAGTGTTCCAGTTGTTGGCCTGAATCAGGCTGTTATTCAGGAATACCTGGAAATTGGAGGTGTTGGCCACCAGCCCTTCTACATTGAACTTTTTGGAAAGGAAGGTGTTCAGTTCCATTTCTAACAGGCCTTCATTGAAATATCCTCCGGGAAGGTGGTTATCTGTCAGGTATTGTGGTACATTCACGGCACCGTGATCGGCGGTCAGGAACAGCAGGAAATTCTCTTTTCCGACTTTCTTTTCCAGAAATGAGAGTAATTCGGCTAACTCTTTGTCGAGCCGCAGGTAAGTGTCTTCGACCTCTACCGACATGGGACCGAATTGATGGCCAATGTAGTCGGGAGAGGAAAAACTGACGGCCAGAAAATCGGTGTAGGCATCTTGTCCGAGTTTTTCATTTTCGATGGTCGCCATAGCCAGCTCTTTGAGGATGGTGTTCCCGAAAGGAGTCGATTTGATCAGGGAATAATTATCGTTACTGTCTCTTAAAGCCGGCAGGTTGTGAGGAAAAACCGGTTGCTTTTCGGTTTTGAACAATACTTCGTAGGGGTTGTTGTCGCTGATGCTTTGCGTGTAACTGGAAATCGGATAGAGTGTTTCCCAGCTTTGGTTCAGGTATTTTTCCGCGGGTTTGGAGTCGTTCAGTTTAGTTAACCATTCGGGTAATTGTTGGTTGTAGTAGCTGCTGCTGATCCATTTTCCGGACGCTCCTCCTTCGAACCAGTAGGCCGCATCGGCCCGATGTCCGGCGGGGAGGATGGCACCACGGTCTTTGATGGAAATACCGATCACCTTTCCTTTGGAATTCGTGGCCAGCTTCAGTTCGTCGGTCATGGTCGTGCTAATGAGGCGGTGAGGCGACATTTTTCCGTATTCGGAAGTGCTGCCCACGGTAGTCATGGTGTTGTCGGAAGTACAATAAACCAGGGTGTTGGTTGTTTTATCGAACCAGGTGTTGGCAATGATACCGTGGTTTTCTGGAGTGGTTCCGGTATAAATGGAGGCATGCCCTGGGGCCGTATAAGTGGGCATGTAATTGTAATGTGTGTTCTTGCAGTTAAATCCGTTGTTGATGATCTTTTTGAATCCCTGATCGCCGTAGCGATCCCAGAAACGGGTCAGGTAGTCGTAACGCATTTGGTCCACAACCACGCCGACTACCAGTTTAGGTTGCTGAGCCTGTGTTAGAAGAGGGAGTAAGCAAGCTGTTATGATCAGGTATTTTCGCATTATCCGTGTTTTTTTAAGATGAAAAAAATGAGGGAAACACCAACCACCACGCTGATCACGATATTGAGTAAAGCAACCAGGTAATTCCCATGTTTCAGTAATTCGAATGTTTCGGCGCTGAAGGTGGAAAAGGTGCTGAATCCGCCACAAAATCCGGTAATGATAAACAGTTTTAATGCCATGTTTCCGGATAACTTCCCGGACAGGTAAATGGTGGCGATGGCGAGGATCAGACAACTTAGCAGGTTGGCCAGAAAGGTGCCTAATGGAAACGAGGTTTTGAAGTATTCTCCGGCTAACCGGGAAATACCGTAACGACACAGGCTGCCCAGTCCTCCTCCAACAAATATGGCGATCAGGTTCATCATTTAAAGGTGTCAATGTTAAGGTTAAACTTCCGGTCGGCCAGCTTCATCATTTGAAAAACAGCCAGACCGACAATGGTACCAAGCATGATGCCAACCAGGATGTCGGCCGGGTAATGCACACCGGCATAGATGCGGCTGTATGAGACGAGGGTAGCCCACAACAGGAGCATCCAAAGGATGTGCTTATAGTATTTTTTTAACATGCTTCCGGCAAAGATAGCGAGTGCAAAACTATTGGCGGCATGGGAGGAGATGAATCCGAATTGCCCACCGCATTTGCCGTATAACGTATGAACAATCGGTTGGATTTCCGGGTTATGACAAGGTCGGAGTCGCTCGAAAACTTCTTTAAATAAAAGTACGGAAACCTGATCGGCGATCAGAAAGAGCAATCCGATAAAGAGGCCGATCACCAGGGTGGTTTTTTGATTCTTTTTGTAGATGATAAACAGCAGGTAAAGGTAGAGCGGAATCCAGAAAAATCGGTTGGTGATCAGGTAAAACACCACATCGAAAAACGGCGAATGAATTCCGTTTAAAAACAGAAAAAGCTGGGTATCGATATCTATGAGTTGATTAAGAATGGTCTGCGTGTTTATCCTCAACAAATTTAGTAAATACTATAAACTTTATCTTCAGAATTATCTCATTACTTTTGTAACGGATGGAACGGCAAGGAGCCACATACAATAAACAGGAGCGTTTAAAAAGCAAGAAGCGGATCGAAGAGCTCTTCCGGAAAGGTAAGGTGATCCATGCCGGTCCGCTTAGTGCCCGGTTTTTATGGAAAAATGACGTTTCCGAATCTAACTTACAAGCTGCTTTTAGTGTGCCTAAACGCAACATCAAGCTGGCTGTAAACCGGAATTTGCTGAAGCGCAGATTAAGGGAAGCTTACCGGTTAAATAATCAGGCATTAAAATTGCGGGTGAGTGAGTCGAAGGGCCTCGATTTGATTGTGGTTTACAACACCAAACAAATATTGAGCTATAAAGAAATAGAAGATAAAATAAAAGTAATTTTAACACGTTTAACAGAATCGGGTGAAGTGGTTGGTCAGTAAAATATTTATTGTTTTAATTCGGGTTTACCAGGTGGCAATATCTCCCTTTTTAGGGCAAAATTGCCGGTATACGCCGACCTGCTCCCAATACAGCATCGAAGCCATCGGCAAATACGGTCCTTTTAAAGGAGGCTGGATGGCCTTAA
>JAGQZT010000118.1 GCA_020435335.1 Flavobacteriales bacterium
CAGATGCGCTATTCAGTTGCGCCACGTGGCCATTCCGACTGCAAATATAAAAATTAATTGAGCTTTATTCTAAGCTTTTATTAATTTTAAAACCTTATTGTTGTTATCCATGAAATTTAATGCAGTAGATCAGCCATTTATCAACGAATTAATCACCGTTTTGGGAACGGATTATGTCCGCTTTGATGAGGAAGCCTTTCAAAAATATGGCCACGACGAGACCGAAGACCTCGTTTTTTACCCGGAGGTAGTCGTGCTGCCCCGCACCGCACAAGAAATCAGCGCTATTCTCAAGTTGTGTAACGCATCCAACATTCCGCTCACTCCCCGCGGAGCAGGAACCGGACTGAGTGGTGGTGCTTTGCCGGTAAACAAAGGTGTACTGCTCTCCATGGAGCGATTCGACCAAATCCTCGAGATCGATGAACGAAACCTGCAGGCGACCGTCGAACCGGGGGTCATTACCCAGGTTTTTCAGGATGCCGTCCGGGAAAAGGGACTGTTTTATCCGCCCGATCCTGCCAGTAAAGGCAGTTGCTTCATCGGTGGTAACCTGGCAGAAAATTCCGGCGGACCGAAAGCAGTAAAATACGGGGTAACGAAAGACTATGTGCTGAACCTGGAGGTCGTGCTGCCTACGGGAGATATCATCTGGACCGGCGCCAACGTGCTGAAGAACTCTACGGGCTATAACCTTACGCAATTGCTGGTCGGCAGCGAAGGCACCTTAGGAATCATCACCAAAGCCGTATTCCGCCTGTTACCTTACCCGAAACACGATCTGCTCATGCTGGTACCCTTTTATTCGGCGGAAGTTGCCTGTGAAGCGGTTTCTGCTATTTTTCGGGCAGGGATTACACCCTCAGGGATGGAATTCATGGAGCGTGATGCCCTCATCTGGGGAACGGAGTACATTCATGAGGAAGTATGGGCTATCCCGGATGAGATTCAGGCACATTTGCTTATCGAAGTGGATGGCAACGATCCGGAAGTGCTCTACAAGGAATGTGAAGTGATCTACCAGGTGCTCGAAAATTACGATTGCGGTGAGATTCTTTTTGCCGAAGATGCCGCAAGGAAAGATAAACTCTGGCGAATCCGCAGGGTGGTGGGAGAAGCCGTTAAATCGAAGTCGGTGTACAAGGAAGAAGATACTGTGGTGCCCCGGGCTGAATTGCCCCGGTTACTCAAAGGCGTAAAGGAGATCGGCGAAAAGTACGGCTTCAAATCCGTTTGTTACGGCCATGCCGGCGACGGAAACCTGCACGTTAATATCATTAAAGCCGATATGAACGATCACGACTGGAATACCAAACTACCAGACGGAATCCGGGAAATTTTCCAGTTGTGCATCAACCTGAAAGGAACCATCTCCGGAGAACACGGGATTGGTTACGTCCAGAAATCCTACATGAACATCCCTTTTTCGGCGGTAGAACTGGAAATTCAAAGACAAATTAAAAACCTCTTCGACCCGAACAACATCTTAAATCCGGGTAAACTTTTTGACGCATGAAAAAACCCCGCTAGGTTATAGCGGGGTAAAATTCAAAGGCAGGAGATATGAATGTTTAACTACCTATCTAATTAACTTTAAAACAATCTCCATAAACAAGACGCATTGAAAGTTAAAAAGGTTGCTTTCAGGTAAAAAAAAATAGGATTCATCGAATTGCCGTTATTTTTTCGAAAAAAATCCCATTTTTAATCATATCTTTAGGCGTCTAATAAGTAACTAACTAAATAACTACATCATGAAAAAAATTACACTGTTTGTTACGGCATTGGCTCTTGGTGCTTCCGTATTGTTCGCTCAGAACACCACCAGAACCACGGCTGTCAAAAAGGATAATGGATTAAATCAGACTCAGTTGGAGCAAATGGAGCAGCAACTGATCGACGCTGCACCTAAAACCCAGGATGGAAAAGTAAGATGCTTCACTGATGAGGCGGATCAATTGCTTCAGGCCAGAAACCCTGCCACACAATCACGTGAAGAATTCGAACAATGGCTGGCTCCTAAGATTGAGGAGTGGAAAAAGAATGGTATGATGCATGGCAACAAGGTGGTGATGACCATTCCTGTTGTTGTACACGTTGTTCACAATGGTGATGCGGTTGGAACAGGTGAGAATATCTCTGCCGCTCAGGTTCAATCACAAATTGATGTATTGAATGAAGACTTTAGAAAAATGGTAGGAACGCCGGGTAACGGAAACGGAGTGGATGTGGAGATCGAATTCTGTTTAGCGACTATCGATCCGAATAACCAAACCATGGCTGAGCCTGGAATCGACCGATACAACGGCGGACAAACTTCCTGGACCAGCACAACTTCCATTGATGGTACCCTAAAACCTGCTACCAGCTGGGATCCGACGAAATATTTCAACATGTGGACCGTACGTTTCGGTGGGGGAGCTTCTTCTTTACTGGGGTATGCTCAGTTCCCGAATAGCTCAGGTCTTTCCGGATTAGGTAGTAACAATGGTAACGCCAAC
>JAGQZT010000119.1 GCA_020435335.1 Flavobacteriales bacterium
AGTAAAGCCTTTACATAGTTTATCCTGACTATCAAGTGCCTTGGGTTGTGAAATGATTCTTTCAGGGCTAACGGGTTCTACATCGGTGGTTGCCAACAACGGATTGATCTCCAGATGAATGTTGTTTTGCTGGGGCGTAAACGGAACGTCCTGATCGTTCTCGGTAACCTGCTCCAGCTGTTTGGCCAGATGACATTTACCGTTACACTGCAGCTGAGGTTTTTCCTTGTTGACACAGAATGCTTCAGCAATAGCTGATTGATTGAACAAGTAGTTGATTGTGAGAACCGACTTAAAGTTTATCGCGTAAACAAACAAGAAAGCGATAAGAATTGATGATATTTGAAACGATTTCTTCACTACACAAATATACTTAAATCTGTATGCTTTTAACTGACCATCCTCAGTTTTATTTATGAGAAATGAGCTTATTGTCATATTGGGATGTACCGCTACCGGAAAAACACAACTGGCGGCCAATCTGGCTTATCGGCTTGATGCAGAGCTGGTTAGTGCCGATTCGAGACAGGTCTACCGCGGCATGGACATCGGTACCGGCAAGGATCTGAACGATCTGGTGGTAAATGGCACGGCCATTCCATATCACCTGATTGATATCTGTGAAGCCGGTGAGGAATACAACGTGTTTCAGTATCAAAAAGATTTTCTGGAGGTATATGCCTCGTTACAGGAACGCCGTAAACTGCCCGTCTTATGTGGCGGAACAGGATTGTACCTGGAAGCCGTCCTCAAAGGCTACCGGTTCGTTGAAGTGCCTGAAAATAAGGTTTTGCGGGCAGAACTGGAACAACTTCCGGTTGAAGAACTGGTTCAAATGCTTTCGGGCTATAAAGAACTCCATAACACCACCGATACCATCCACAAGAAACGAACGATCAGGGCCATAGAAGTGGCCAAATTTGAGCAGGAGCATGAGGCATTCATTCGCGATTTTCCGAAAATGGATGCACACATCTTCGGCATCCGGTTCGACCGGGAAACGATTCGCGATCGCATTACCAAACGCCTGAAATACCGTTTGGATCAGGAGGGTATGATCGAAGAGGTGCAGGGCTTGCTCAATCGTGGCATTACAGCCGAAAAGTTGAAATACTACGGACTGGAATATAAATTCATCACCCGGTATTTACTCGGAGAACTCAACCGGGAGGAGCTGTTTGAACAGCTCAATATCGCTATTCATCAGTTTGCCAAAAGGCAAGCCACCTGGTTTCGTAAAATGGAACGCCATGGTTTTCAGATTGATTGGATCGATGGTAACCTGAGCCTGGATGAAAAGATCATGGAAATTCAGAAAAAGCTCGGTAATTTTAAAGGCTAAGTGATGGCAAGCAATTTCGTAACATATAACTCATCTGCCGGTTCGGGAAAAACGTTTACCCTCGTTAAAGAATACCTGAAGATCGCCCTGGAAAACGAGAATCCCAATCAATACCGCCAGATTCTGGCCATTACTTTTACGAATAAAGCAGCGGCCGAAATGAAGGAACGTGTTCTTGGTGCTTTGGAAGCCTTATCGTCCGGTACTCATCTCGAGGGTGGCCCCAAATTTTTACAGGAAGCCCTGATGCTGCCCGTTTCGGAAGGCGGACTGGGAATTGGTGCCGAAGCTATCGCCGAACGCAGTGCCAAGGTGTTGCAATCCATCCTGCACAATTACAACGATTTTGGGATCAGTACCATTGATAAGTTTACCCATCGGATCATCCGCAGTTTTGCCCATGACCTGCAATTGCCTCTTAATTTCAACATTGAGCTCGATGAAGAAGAAGTCTTAAAAGCCTCCATCGATATGCTGATCACCGAGATCGGCGAGAATGAAAAACTGACCAAATTGATGGTCGACTACGCCGTACAGAAATCGGACGATGAAAAGAGCTGGAGCGTGGAGCGCGACCTCCTGGATTTTTCCAAAAAATTGTTGCGGGAAGACGGTGAGCTGTATCTGGAAAAGGTGCGCGACCTGACCATAAGCGATTTTGAAGACATCAGGGAATACCTGTTTCAGCAGATCGGGGCATTTGAAAAAAAGGTGAAGGAAATGGTTGATCAGGCGATGGACTTCCTCAAGCAATCCGGTATTCATCACGACAGTTTTTCGCGTTCCTTTTATCCGGCTTATTGGCTTAAAATGGTGCAGAAAGGTGAATTTGAACCGACTGCTACCATGCTCAAGATCATGGACGGTGAGCAGAACTGGTATGCGGCCAGGGTTGATGCAGCGCAAAAGGAGCTGATCGATCGGCATCAGGATGAACTGATCCGGATGTTTGAGGCCTCCAGAAAGTTTGTTCAGGAGCAGGAAGGCGATTATATCCTGCATCGCAAATTAGCTGTTAACCTGTACAACATGGCCGTCCTTAATGAGATCGAAAAAGCCCTGCTGGAATTCAAACAGGAGAATAACCTGCTCAATATATCCGATTTCAACAAACGCATTGCAACCATCGTGGCCACGGAACCGGTGCCGTTTATTTACGAACGGCTCGGGGAAAAATACCAGCACTACCTGATCGATGAGTTTCAGGATACTTCGGTTGTGCAATGGCATAATTTGTTGCCGCTGGTAGATAATTCCCTGGCCAATGGAAAGTTCAATATGATCGTAGGAGATGCCAAGCAGGCGATTTACCGTTGGCGCGGAGGCGAACTGGAACAACTGCTTCATTTTCCTAAATTGTACCGCCATGACGATAACCCGATTCTCATCGAACGACAAACCAGTTTAGAGCGAAATTATGAAGAAAGGGAGTTAAAGGATAACTACCGCTCCAAAGCAGAAATCGTCGATTTCAATAACTGCTTCTTCCATGATCTGTCCGGCCGGTTGTCCGAAGAATACCGGTCGCTTTACGCGGGGTTGCAACAAGGATTTAATGATGAGAACCGTGGTGGAGGTATATCGGTTTTATTTACAAAAGAAACTGATAATCAGCTATATAAAGAGTTTAATTTAAAGCAAATCACGAATGCAATTCAAGATTGTCTGCAGGCAGGCTATGAGTGGAAAGATATTGCTGTATTAACTCGTGGCAATGAGGATGCCAATCGGATTGCGGCTTACTTGCTGGCACAAAATATCCAGGTGGTTTCATCCGAGAGTTTGTTGCTGGATCATGCTCCCGAGGTTCAGTTCGTGTTGTCCGTTTTACGCTTTTTAACCAATCCGGCTGACCTGAATTATGAGGTAAGTGCTCTGCGTTACCTGACCCGTCAGGTTTATCATGAAGACCTCTTTGAAGTCAAAAAGCGTTACCCTCAGAATTTGTTTGTCAGCTACCTGAAGGAAAAAGGAATCCACATCGATTACAAGCAGATTTCCAACTACGACCTGTATGAACTGGTGGAAGACCTGTTCGTGAAATTCGGCCTGGACCGGGAAGTGGATATTTACCTCCAGTTCTTTTTGGATAAAGTGTATGAATATGCTGCCAAGAACGATCATTCCATCCTGAATTTTCTGGAATGGTGGGAAACCCGGTCGGGTAAGTTCTCCATTGTGATTCCCGAAGGGGCACAGGCCGTGCAGGTGATGACCATACACAAATCCAAAGGGCTCGAATTTCCGGTTGTGATCTTCCCGTTTGCCGACAGCCGCGTCAAGCGGAGTGAGGATTTTTTCTGGACAGAAGACACCAAAATTGAACAACTTAAGGCGGCTGTTGTACCGATGGGAGAAGATCTGCTTCAGACTTCCTTTGCTCCGGTCTATGAAAAAGAGATGGAAAAATCCCGCCTCGACCTGATTAACCTGCTGTATGTGGCCTTTACGCGCCCAAAAGACAGGCTCTATGTTGTTACCCGTTTGGGGAAAGAATCATCTAAACATGGTACCGTCGGGGAGTATTTATACCATTATTGCGCCTCACAGCCGGAGTTTGATTCAGAGCAATTGGAATATCGCTTTGGGATATTTGCTCCGAATGCTTCGCAAGTCAGGGCGGATCAGCCGAGTGAGGTTGTTAAAAATCTGGCATACAACAACTGGCGCGACAAGATCAGCATCAGCTACCAGGCACCTAAAGTCTGGGAAGTGGAAAATCCCGAAGGAATCGGAGAGCAGGGGCAGTTGGTTCACTACATCTTGTCACGACTGGCAACACACCGGGAATTACCGGCAGTGCTCGATGATTGTGTACTGAAAGGAGTGATTGAAGAAGAGGAACGCAAACCGCTGGAGGAATCGTTGTCAGCATTATTTGAAGTGGAAGCCATCAAATTCCTGTTTGAAGATATGGATGAGTTAAAAAACGAGCGCCCCATATTAACGCCAAGAGGGGAAATGTACCAACCGGATCGTGTGGTCGTAAAGAGCGGGCGGACATACCTCGTGGATTTTAAAACAGGAGAGCGGGATGCTTCGCATGAAGTTCAGGTTCGTAATTACCGAGGACTGCTTCAGCAAATGGGTTATAGCAACATCAAAGCCATGTTACTTTACGTGAAAGAGGCTGAAATTCAGGTCGTAGAATAAATGTTCACCAAGGAGAACAGCCAACCTTAAAATTGATTTACTTTGCCGGGCTTTTATACCGGGTAATGACAACCTACGAAACAGTGGCAGCACAACTGACTGCCGGAATTATTGAAGATGGATACGCTGTGGTCGATGATCTCCTGGATTTATCTGTTTTTAAAGCCATTCGATATCGGTTTGATGAACTTCAGGATGAAGATGAATTTGAGAAGGCCGGTATCGGTAAGCAACTTCAGTATACCATCGATAAGCAGGTTCGGGGAGATTTTATCCGTTGGATCGATCCGGCCGACCAAACGGCATCGGTGTACGAATTGTACCGGTTTATTAATGCGTTTAAGGTGGAGCTGAATCGCAGTTGCTACCTGGGAATCAAGGATATGGAAACACACTATGCTTTTTATCCGGAAGGCAGAGGTTATCAGAAACATCGCGACCGGTTTAAGACTAATCCGCACCGCATCGTATCGTTCGTATATTACCTGAACGAAGGCTGGCAGGCAGGCGACGGAGGGGAGCTGGTGTTGTACGATGAAGATGAACGGGGCATAAAGACTGTTGAGCCCAAAGCTAACAGGCTGGCGGTATTTTTAAGTGAAACCGTTCATGAAGTGCTGAATTGCAATACGGAGCGTCGAAGCATCACCGGGTGGTTGCTCGATGTGCCGGTCGAACTTACATTCTTAGGGTAATTACTGGCAGCGGCTTTCCATGGTCCAGGTGCTCAGGAAGACCTTTTTGATGGTGATGTCTCCCATCTTTTTTTCGAATTTTTCCACTTTGCCGGGCACAAGCAGGAAGTGTCCGTTCATGTTTTGATAGTAGCGCAGGGTAAGTAACTTACAGGTGATCGATGTTCCGCGAACGGTGTAGACCTGTACCATGGCCATACGTTTACCGATGGAGACCACCTTGTAAGAATCGAAGAACAGCCGTTTTTCGGTCAGGTTTTTCTCTTCGATCATGGCCAGATCATCTTCGTGCACGAAACCGATCGTATGCTTACCTTCCTGAAGGTGTTCCATGAATTGTTTCACCAGCGTAGCCGGATCAAAGGTCTTCGGAACGTAAACTTCTTCACTCACGAACTTGTGTTCGGAAGGAACAATGGTGTCTTGGGTGAGGGACAAAAACGAAGCACTGGAGTTTGATGCAATCAAACTCAAACTTAACACGAATAATATTACCATTAAGTTTTTCATATCCCTTACTTATCGTCATTGCGAGTGGTCATCCTGAGCCATATTTCCCCGAGTCATGTCACCCTGAGTACGTTTTGCGAGAGCAAAAGCCTCGAAGGAAAGCGAAGCAATCCGATAAGGAGATTACTTCATTTATTTTCATCATTTCGACGGGCTCAATGCGACAAATAAATTTCGTAATGACGTTTATTTATTTGCAAACTTCAAGCCAGATTTAGAATGGCAGGTCATCGTCTTCAGCCGGAGCTTCATCGATGGTCGGAAGTGGAGCTTCGCTTGATGCGTTCGGGGACGCAGCTTGTTGTCCGGCACCTGAAATTTTCCAGGCATCGATGTTGTGGTACCATCTGCCGTTGAACTCTCTTGAAGATATGTTGAATGCTACTTCCACTTCCTGTCCTGCACCGAAATCCCGTAACATGTTTATTTTTTCGTCACCAAAAAGACTGAAACAAACCAGTGGGTTGAACTGTGCTCCTGTATCCAGCACAAACGCTTGTTTTTTCCATTCTTTACCTGATTTGCTTGTTCCGCTTTCTAGCGATAAAATGTTGACGATCTTTCCTGTAATTGTTAAACTCATTGAAATAAAATTTTTGTGGAGAACAAAACTAATTATTCATCTATGGTTTACCATTCTTTAATATTGAAACTTATAAACAATTAGGCCGGTTTTATGAAAAGTTTAGTTGCTTAAATTGCTAATATTCAATATCATTGTAGGCGATGCATTGCAAGAACTGTCATACTGAATTTAAAGGAACGGAGCGTTTTTGTCCGAACTGTGGTCAAAAAAACATTGAGAAACTCAACCTGAAGTACATCCTCGGACAATTTGTGGAAGATGTGTTTAACTGGGATTCGAAGTTCTTCACCACCCTGAAGTATCTGATCCTAAAGCCGGGATTTCTGAGCAAGGAATTCATTGCCGGCCGCCGGGTGCGCTATGTTTCACCGATCAGGCTTTACCTGGTGTTGAGTGTGTTGTTCTTTTTCCTGATTTCCATTGTCGGGCAGTTGCCGAAAGAGGAATCCCAGGGGGATTTAAAGGCGGGGTTTACCTATAATGACCAGAAGATCGATGTGGCTCCTGAAAAATACAGGGAACTGATTGCCAGTAACGAACTGGATTATTACGTGAAGGATACCCTCGGGTTTACAGGCTCGTTCGACCGCTATATGGTGAAGAAAACCATCATTGCGGAGAACAGCGAGGGGGAGTTCGGGAACACGTTGCTGGATCAACTTTCCATTTTTCTACTGATTTTTATTCCGGTGATCTCACTGGTATACAAATGGACCTTTTCCAGGAATAAATACGACTACATCAAGCATATGATGTTCAATGTCCATTACAATTCCTTCATCATGTTTCTGCTGGTGTTGAATGAGTTGACCAAGTTCTTCGATCGAGTTGGCCTGAGTACATTCAGGTTGCTTTTTATTCTGGCGATGATCCTTCTGGCTGTGGGATATTTGTTTAAGGCGATCAAGCGGTTCTACGAGCGGAAATGGTGGGTGGTGCTTTACAAGATGTTATTCCTGGCCATCGGCTACCTGAGCCTGGTCATCGTTTTTGTGATCCTGCTGATGGCCGTATCCCTGGTGATCACGTCTTAAATACCGAAAACCAGTTCAGCCAACAAGAAAAAGATGGTGGTGACCACCAGGATTCCGAGTAAATTGAAGAGAATCCCTGCCCGGATCATTTGTTTGATCTTCACATACCCCGAACCAAATACAATGGCCTGAGTAGGCGAGGCGATCGGCATCATGAAGGCGCAACTGGCCGATAAGGTGGCCGGAATCATCAGGTAACGGGGGTCAATCCCCAAAACCGCACTGGCTTTGGCAAGTATCGGCAGCAGCAGGTTGGTGGTGGCTGTGTTCGAGGTAATCTCGGTGAGAAAAGTGAGCACCAGGCAGACCAATGAAACGATTACGACCGGTGAATCGAAAGGCAATTTGGCAAAGAGGTTTCCGATTAAAACAGAAAGACCACTGCTGTCAAATCCACCGGCAATGGCAAAACCACCTCCGAAAAGCAGGAGAATGCCCCATGGAAGGGTTCTGGCTTTTTTCCAGGTCAGGAGTGTTTTCTGTGGCCTGTCTTGCGAAGGAATAATGAAAAGCAGCAAAGACGTTGCAATGGCAATCGAGGCGTCGCTTACGGTTTCCAGTCCGAAACTGCTTCGCCAGCCGTGGATAACAAAGCCGTCATTCAGATGAATGTCTGACCCGGTTACCCAAAGTATAGCCGCCAGGGCGAAAACCAGTCCGGACAGCAGTTCGTCGCGGCGTAATTTCCCCAGCGATTTAATGAGCCCTTTGATGAGGTCCTTGCTCTCGAAGAGTTTCTCTTTGGGCATGCGGAAGATCACCTTGGTCATGAGCAGCCAGCCCGAAATGATAAATACCACGGAGATGGGTAAGCCCATCATCATCCATTGGGTAAACCCGATGGGCTCCAATTCGGGAAACAGCTCGTGATACATTTCGAGGAACACCATGTTGGGCGGGGTTCCGATAAGCGTGGCCATCCCTCCGATATCGGCTGCATAGGCAACACCCAGCATCACGGCCACGGCAAAGCGGGAGATGAATTTTTTGGATGCATGGCCTTCCTTCAGTTCTTCGATGATGGATAATCCGATCGGCATCATCAGCATCACGGAAGCCGTATTGGAGATCCACATGCTTAGAAAAGCCGTAGCGATCATAAATCCCAAAATCAGCCGGGAGGGTTTGCTTCCGATCAGGTGAACGATGTGCAGGGCGATTCGTTTGTGCAGGTTCGATTCCTGGATGCCTTGTGCGAGCATCAATCCGCCAAGGAAAAGAAAAATGATCTCTTTTCCGTAAAATAAGGCGGTCGATTTGGCGTCAAGGATGCCGAACAGGGGGAAGAGGATGATGGGCATCAGGGAGGTGACAGCGATCGGGATCACTTCAAAAATCCAGAATACGGCCATGAGTATAACGACAGCCGCCATTTTTGGAGCTTCCGGGTGAACATCTCCGGGAACCAGGGTGTAACCAAGCAAAGCCACTGCTACCCCAAAGAGTCCGAACAGGTATTTACTTCGCGCCTTTAATTTTTCCATCTTGGCTTAAAGATAGAAAATCTTTCCTGACGAAATGAATTGAAGGTCAGGAATCAGGATAAATAATGCGAAGGAGCCTGTCAGGCTTCCGGTTGCAGATTCACCAGTTTTTTGTAGTGGATCAGAAGCGGGATCAGTGCCAGGAAGATGAAAATGCCGCAGATGAAGTATGCCCAAATGATGTTGTCGTTCCGGCTGAAAAATGTGAGGGAAAACAAGCTGATGAAGGTCAGGCGGGTTAATACGTTCAGGGTTTGAAAAACACTGCCGCTGCGCCCGATGATGTGGTTGGGAATGTGATTGAACAGGTAGGTGATCCGGAGGACACGGGTTCCGGCATTGGTGATGCCCAGAATGAAACATACGAAAGCCAGGATCCAGGACCGGCTACTGAAGGCTGTCAGCTCGAACATCAGAATGCTGACGATCATGAGGATAATAACGGCTTTTGTGGTGGTGGTGTTCCGGAATACCCAGCGGATGCCTATTCCTGAAAGTAAAGCACCGGCGGCATAGAACATTTCGGCACCGGCATAAACGGCCGAAGAAGCATTCAGGTGTTTATTGACATAGATCGGCATCAGCTGATGGATGTGGATCAGCAGCATGGCGAAGATCGCATAGGAGCAGACCCCGAAATAAAACAACAGCCGCTGATCTTTCAGGAAGCGGGCACCTTGTTTCAGACGCCCATATACCGAGCCGGTATCGATGGATTTTTCCTTAACGGGTGTATAGCGAATTAAACTGACCAGGATAAAGGCTATGAAATAGGTGATGGCATCCATCAGGAAGATCTCATGCAGACTCCACGGTTCAATGTTGATGGAAATCCAGCTGCTGATTCCTAAATTGTCGAGAAACTGCTGGTTCACACCGGTGATCAGGATGGCGGCGAATGCTCCGGAGAGTACGCTGATGGATTGTCCCTGAACTTCGATGAGGGAATTGATCCGGCCATAATCTTTCTTTTCGGTAATCTCCTGTCCGAAGGCATAAAGCGTCGGATAATGGATGTTATACGTAAAAAGGGTTGAACAGAATACGGCTCCGATCAGTGCCGTAGGAACCTCTCCGAGGTAAAACCCGGAGAGTGCAACACTGCCAACAACCAGTCCACCGCAAAGGTTTACGATCATGAAGATGTTCTTACGCGGATATTTATCGACTAATGTTCCGACGTAGAGTCCCCAGAAAAGAGTAACGCATGTAGCGATTCCGTAAATCATTCCAAAGGTGGAACTTGCATGGAGGATGTCGGAAAAATACCAGGGAATGGCCAGCATACTGATGCCCTGAGCAAAGCCCGAAACCGCATTGGCAGCGATGAGTAAGGAAAGCGCATTCTTGTTTTTCAAATGGTTATTTTTGTCTGGCTAAATTAGCATTTTACCGTGAAGAAAAGCTACAAAAATATCTCGTACGACAGAGCTCTGGAGAAGGCGCTTCGCTACTGTGCTTACCAGGAAAGAAGCCGGAAGGATGTGTACGATAGATTGGAGGCCTGGCAGGTATCATTTTCTGACCGGGATAAGATCGTTGACTACCTGATCGACCTGGATTATCTGAATGAGAAGCGTTTCGTGGAATCGTATATCCGGGGGAAGTTTGTCTTCAAAAAATGGGGAAGGAATAAGATCCGCATGGGGCTGGCCCAGAAAGGCCTGAAAGGAAGCCAGGTGGCACAGGCGCTGGAACAGGAGATTTCGGATGAAGCTTACCGGGAGGCCATTCAGGATTTGATGCAAAAAAAAATGGACTCCGTTCACGAAGAAGATCCGATGAAAAAAAGGGATAAGGTGTATCGTTACCTGCTGGGTAAAGGATTTGAATCGGATTGGATTGTTGAAGGGTTTAATCTTTTGTGATGAATTCCCGGTTTTTAACCACCTGAATGCCAAATAATCCGTCGGCAACACTGACCCGGAAATAGGTGTTTTCCGAAAAACCATTGAATTCCACGTCGTCTATTTCTACGATCTTACGTTCATCAGAAAAAGCATTGCCTTCCAAAATTACGCCGTGCGACACGTTATTTCCTTCACCCTCGAGGTAAATTTTCTCGATGCGGTAATCGGTTGTGACCGTATTGTGGCTGAAGACAAAATTCAGAACGAGGAAAAGGGCAGTCAGGAAGGGCATGAGTCCCAACACATTGAAGACCACCACGTCGTAAAAGATAAAATGAAACCAGTTCTGGTACCATTTAAAAGGAACGAGAAAGCCGGCCAGCAAGGATCCTGCCAGTATTTGCGCAATTCCGAAAAGGCCGGTTAGCGTAAGTGGGTACATGCCGATGATGGTGCCGATCCCGATGAAAAAAGCAAATATGGCAAAGGCCAGGTAGGTGTAACTCCGGTTTTTTACCTTTTGGTAGTGTTCATCACCCGAATGGGTGGCCACCTCTTTTTTTATGAGTTGTTTATTCAAACTAAAAAGGGGTTGTTTTCCCGTTCAAAGCCAACGGAAGTGCTTGGACCGTGTCCGGAATACACTTTAAAGTCGTCGCCCAGCGGGAGTAATTTGTTTTTGATGCTCGAGATCAGTGTGTTGTAATCGCCACCGGGGAGATCGGTCCGTCCGATGCTTCCGTAAAACAGAACGTCGCCGGCAATGATGAACCGTTCTTCTTGCGATACCAGGGTGATGTGCCCGGCGGAATGGCCGGGAGTGAACAGGACTTCCAGTTGGGAATTTCCAAAGGTGATGTGATCCCCTTCCTGAAGTAAAACGGTAGGTTCAGGCGATGGTTCGATATGAAATCCGTAAAGGTGCCCGTATTCCGGTGTAGCATGGAGTGTAGGCAAATCCATGGCGTGCATTTCCAGTCCGATGTTGTATTTGGAAGCCACATAGGCGTTGCCTAACACGTGGTCGATGTGGCAATGGGTATTGATGAGTCTGACCGGCTTCAGTTCATTTTGCTGAATAAAGTATGCTAAATCCTGTTGTTCTTCGTTACTATAGCATCCGGGATCGATAATGATGCATTCTTTGGTCTCGTCGAACAACACGTACGTGTTTTCCTGGAAACCGTTAAATGTGAAATGGTGTACGTTTATCATGAATGAGTGCCTTTGCAGATTACTTTTGTAAAAGTATCGACAATCCTCATAAAATCTTTATTTTTACGCATAAACTTTAATTGAGAACGATCAGCTTTTTTAAACGTCATATCCATTCGTTGTATTTTATCCTGATCCTTGTTTTCGGGTTTCAGGATGTACATGGTCAGTTCTACTACGGCACACAAACAGGCTTTGGGAAGAACAGGGTGCAATACGACTATTTCGAGTGGAAATACTACCGTTTTCCGCAGTATGAGACCTATTTCTACACAGGCGGCCAGGAGCTGGCCGAATACACGGCTAAAGTCGCTAAAGATTACATCAAAGAACAGGAGGACTTTTTTGAATACGAATTGAAAGACAAGATTCAATTCATTATCTACAACAAGCAGTCGCATTTTAAGCAGAGTAATGTGGGGCTCGATCTGGAAGGGGGTGAGGTAGGAGGGATCACCAACATCATGGGATCCAAAGTTTTTCTGTATTTCGATGGCGATCACGACGAATTTACCCGGCAGATCAAAGAGGGAATTGCCCAGGTTCTGGTGAACCAACAGGTGTACGGAGCCAGTTGGACCCAGGTGCTTAAGAATTCGAGTCTGCTTACCTTGCCCCAGTGGTATACCAAAGGATTGACTTCCTACATGGCTGATCCGTGGAACAGCGATGTGGAGAATAGCGTGCGCGATGGTATTCTATCCGGGAAATATAAAAAGTTTAACCGCCTGTCCGACCGGGATGCCATCATTGCCGGTCACTCCATGTGGGCCTATATCGTTGATACCTACGGCGAGGCAGTGATACCGAACATCCTGTACATGACCCGGGTAACACAAAGCATTGAGAAAGGTTTTTTGTATGTGCTGGGTATCTCCATGAAGAGCCTCACCAAAGAATGGCTGGACTACTACACCAAGAATTATGAAAATCTGGCATCCACTCCCGAAGAAGATTACATTAATAAACAACTTTTTAAGATCAGAAAACGCCGCGATTACCTCCAGTTTAAAGCAAGTCCTGACGGTAATAATTTTGCCTATGTAACCAATCAACTGGGTCAGTATAAGATTTACATCTACTACAAGGATGCGGATAAGCGTTACAAGATCTATAAGAAAGAGTTTAAACTCGATCGCATCAACGATTACAGCTACCCGGTTCTGGAGTGGCATCCGTCCAGTGAAGTATTGGCATTTGTGACCGAAGAGAAGGGCTTACTGCAAATGTTGTTTTTTGATATCAACACGGGAGGCATTCAGGTTAAACCGCTCTTTAACATGGAGAAGGTAACGGGCATGGATTACTCCGACAGTGGGAAGGAAATGGTTTTTTCCGGTGTATACAAAGGACAATCCGACCTTTACCTGTACTATACAGGACCGAATACCCACAAGAAACTGACCAATGATAAATTCGATGATCTCGATCCTCGCTTCATTGAAAATTCCACCCAGATAGCATTTACATCCAATCGGACTACCGATTCGTTGGGGTATCAGCCTACTGATCTGGAACTCATGGCTAATCAGAAAGATGTCTGGATATTGCATTACCAGGCGGATGAGCCATACCTGACCAAGGTGAGTGAAACCCCTGCCGTTTCCGAGGGGCAACCTTTTGGAGTTGACTCCATGTTGTATTTCCTGGGGGTTCAGGATGGTATAACCACCAGGCTGAGTGCGGTTAAAGACAGTTTTATCACACACATTGATACGGCCATTCATTACCACCATTTTTATGATGTAAAACCGGCACAGCAATTCTATAACCGAAGCATTCGCGAGCATAGTATTCTTCAGTCCGGGCAGTATACCGAGATTCTCAAAGATGATTACAAATACTACCTGATGTTCCGCGATTTAAACGAACAGCAGGGTGATTTATCATCCGTTACGCCGGAACTCAGGGATACGACTGAGAGGTCTGAGGAAAACATAACAGCAACACCTAAAAATGCAACCCTGTTAAAAGCAGTACCATTATCAGGCAAGCAGCAGGAAGATACCGAAGATGAAGCGCTGATCAACATTTCCAACTATGTTTTTGAAAAGGATAAGGAAAAAATTCAGAAAAATGTGGTCGTTGTGGGTGATGGAGCCAATAAAAAAGACAGTTTGGTCGAATTATTTAAATTACCCAACCAGCGGAATTACAATTTTTCGTTCTTCAATGATAATTCAGGCATTAAATTCAGTAATTCATTTGTTAACGGTGAATACCAGCAATTTACAGGAGGACCGTATACCAGTCCGGGAATGGGAGCTTTCGTTAAGTTCGGGACCATCGACCTCTTTGAGGATTATAAGATTTTCGGAGGAGTCAGGATTTCCTCCAATACCCGGGAGTACTTCATGACCTTCCAGAATTTGGTCTCCCGCTGGGATAAGGAATATACGGCCTCCCGGACAACATACAACACCCTTGACGGGAATCTGGCTCTCGGATTCTCCACGAATAGTCTTAAATATTCATTGAAATATCCCTTTAGTGAAGTGTCCAGCATCCGCATGACCCTGGCTTCGAGAAATGATCAGGTCGTGTTTAAGTCGACCAACGACCTGACGCTGGCTCAACCGAATTTCAATGAGTTCAGGGTAATCGGAAAGATCGCTTTTGTGTTTGATAATTCACGGCAGCGGATGACCAACATTTACTATGGAACCAAGTTCAAGTTGTTTGCAGAATACTATCAGGAAGTGGGTGACGGATCCTTTGCATCAACCACCAGAAAACTCAATAGCGACGGAACTGTTGTTGGTATGGGGAACGGGGAAAATGGTAACATGCAGGTAGTGGGTATGGATCTTAGACATTCCCTGAAGATCAGCCGGGAGATCGTGTGGGTGAATCGTCTGGCCGGAAGTGCTTCGTTCGGTTATGAAAAGCTCATTTATTACCTTGGAAGTTTGGACGAGTGGATTCCGTTAGGCGGGCAGCAGCAGTTCATTAATCAGGAAGACATTGATTTTAGCCAGAATTACCGTTTTCACGCGTTGGCAGCGAATATGAGAGGATTTCCTCAGAATATCCGGAGAGGAACAAATTTCGCTGTAGTGAACAGTGAGTTAAGGGTACCCGTGTTTAAGTATTTTATTCGCAGACCCATTCGTTCTAATTTCATCCGTAATTTCCAGCTGATCGGATTTACAGATGTGGGATCGGCATGGAGTGGACTGGATCCATGGGGAAAACAGAATTCCGTTGATAAGCGCATCATTGAAGACGGTCCGGTAAAAGTAACCGTTTACCGCGACATCAACCCGATTGTGGCAGGGTATGGTTTCGGAGTGAGAACTACATTCTTGGGTTATTTTGTTCGTCTGGATTGGGCCTGGGGCATCGAAGACGGCTTCCGAAAAGACAAACCTCAGTTTTATTTATCGTTAAGTTTGGACATCTAAATTATGAGCATTTCAACGTTACTTATATTGATTTTAATAGGAATTTCAGCCGGCATGGTGAGTGGTATGGTTGGTGTTGGCGGCGGAATTATCATTGTTCCGGCATTGGTGTACGGATTGGGATTGTCTCAGTTTGCGGCACAGGGGACGAGCTTAGCGGCCATGTTGCCACCCATCGGTATTTTAGCGGCGTACAACTACTACCGGGCCGATGCGCTTGATTGGAAATATGCATTGGTGATCTCTATTGCTTTTGTGTTGGGTGGTTATTTCGGATCAAAACTGACCATTGGTTTTATCAGCGAAGCCACGTTGAAAAAGATTTTCGGAGGGTTGATGCTGGCCGGAGCCATCAAATTGATTTTCTTTAGTAAATAAGACATTCGTTTTAGACGTTCTCGATACAATTTTGCTTTGTTTCACTTCGCAAAACCACTCGAACAGACAAGTGGATTAGTATGGCTGTCACTTGGAGTGTCCTGAGTGAAGGTGTTAATGTAAAAGGATATGACGTTCTCGATACAATTTTGCTTCGTTTGCACTCCGCAAAACCACTCGAACGGACAAGGGGGATATGTATGGCTGTCACTTCGAGTGTCCTGAACGAAGTGAAGGATGTATCGAGAAGTGTCACACTCTGAAGCGCTTTTTACTTAATTGGATAAGAGTATCATAATTCTCGTCAATGAGTGCCTGTTTCTTTCTTCGAGACCATTTTTTAATTTGCTTTTCAGTTTCGATGGCAACTTCTACATTAGAGAATTCTGTCAGGAAAACTAATTCAACAGGTCTTCTGCTAAATGTATATGCCGATTTGCTAATTCCTTCTTGGTGTTCCTGTAATCTTCTGTGAATGTTGTTTGTGATTCCCGTGTAGAAAGAACCATCGCTGCATTTCAAAATGTAAACATAATAAATATGAAATCTCATATATAACAAATTTCCCGTTGAGGTATTATTCAAGATGTTTTTATTGGAAAATGATGTAAAGTTCTCGATACAATTTTGCTTTGTTCCACTCCGCAAAAACCACTCGAACAGACAAGTGGATTAGTGCGGCTGTCACTTCGAGTGTCCTAAACGAAGTGAAGGATGTATCGAGAAGACAAAAACATACTATTCAATAAAACACGCCCTTCTACTAAAACTAATTAATATCTTTGTCCTGAGAAGTTTATTAATGCTCAAGAACAGCAGAATTGTGGAAGCACTCAAAAATAGCATCAGGCAGAAAGCAACACAGTACAAGGATGAGGTGATTGCCATTCGCAGGCATTTGCATCAATATCCTGAACTATCTTTTCAGGAATATGAAACATCAAAGTATGTTTGTACTAAGCTTGATGAATATGGAGTTCCATACCAAAACGGTATTGTGGAGACCGGTGTGGTAGCGTTGATTCATGGAAAGAATCCGGATACTAAAACAATCGCCTTGCGGGCGGACTTGGATGCACTTCCCATTTTTGAAGCCAACGACGTATCCTACCGGTCTCAAAATGACGGAGTGATGCACGCCTGTGGTCATGATGTGCACACCAGTAGTTTGCTGGGAGTTGCTAAGATTCTGAATGAACTGAAAGATGAGTTCGAAGGGACCATTAAACTGATTTTTCAGCCCGGAGAAGAACGCTTGCCGGGAGGAGCTTCCCTGATGATTCAGGAAGGGGTACTGGAAAATCCGAAACCGAACAGCATCCTGGGACAACATGTTTATCCCCAACTCGAAGCGGGTAAAGTGGGTTTTAAACCGGGTATGTACATGGCCAGTACCGATGAGCTGTTCATGACCGTTCACGGAAAGGGAGGCCATGCTGCCTTGCCGCATCTGACCATCGATCCTGTACTGATCACGGCGCATATCTTAACTGCACTGCAGCAGCTTGTGAGCAGAAACAGTCATCCGACAGCACCTACGGTGCTGAGCTTCGGAAAAATGACGGCTAATGGAGCCACCAATATCATTCCCGATAAAGTGGTGCTGGAAGGAACTTTCAGAGCCATGGATGAAGAATGGCGTGCTTCCGCACACGAAAAAATGGTGAAAATGGCTCAAAGTATTGCAGAAGGTATGGGGGGAAAGGTGGATTTTGAAATCCGTAAAGGCTATCCGTTTTTAGTAAATGATGAAGAGGTTACCCTGAGAGCCAAAGCGGCTGCCATAGCTTTTCTGGGTGCAGAAAATGTGGTTGATCTCGACCTGCGGATGACAGCTGAGGATTTTGCCTATTTCAGTCAGGTTGCACCTGCTTGTTTCTACCGTTTAGGCATTAAAAACGACGAGCAGGGAATCAACAGTGGTCTGCATACATCCACGTTTAACATCGATGAGTCGGCCCTGGAAACCAGTATAGGACTAATGGCCTGGCTGGCTATCAACGAATTGGCCTGATTTTCAATTCTCTCCTGTTGCGATCTTTTCGATTGAATTTTTCAGCTCAGTCTTAAAATGCTACCTTTGCCGCCTTTAACAAATAGGGAAAGGGATGCGAAAACTCATTTTGAACTTTACGGAAAATCCGAAAGCGGATATTTTATCGGGCCTTACCGTTGCTCTGGCATTGGTGCCTGAAGCCGTGGCTTTTGCTTTTGTAGCGGGAGTCGATCCGCTGGTTGGTCTCTACGGTGCGTTCATGATGGGATTGATCACCAGCCTTTTTGGAGGCCGACCGGGAATGATCTCCGGCGCTACCGGTGCGATGGCCGTAGTAATGGTTCACCTCATTCAAAAAGGAAATGCAGTGGGGATGTCTCTCGATCAGCCGATTGAGAACCTGGGGCTTCAGTGGTTGTTCATTACGCTATTATTTGTAGGTCTCATTCAAATCTTTGCGGGAGTACTCAAACTCGGGAAGTTCGTGCGCCTGATCCCGCATCCGGTGATGATGGGCTTTGTGAATGGTCTGGCGATCGTAATCTTCGTTTCCCAACTGGGATTGTTCAAGGAAACCGTAGATGGTTCGAAACAATGGATGACAGGTAACAACCTGTGGATCATGATCGGATTGGTAGCGCTCACCATGGGAATTATGTTTGTTTTACCTAAAATCACGAAGAAACTCCCGGCTGCATTAACCGCGATCATTGTTGTGGCCTGCATAACCATTTTTGGAAAAGTGGAAGTCAGTACCGTAGGTTCATTTATCCGGGATGGAGGAGGAACGGGGCTCGAAGGGTCACTGCCCACATTCCAGAGTCAGATTTTTCAGCTTTTTACAACCATCAGGGGACATTGGGATATGATCTTCTCGACCGCTTTTTTACTCGCGGCTGTCGGATTAATCGAATCGTTGATGACCCTGAACCTGGTCGATGAACTGACCGAATCGAGAGGGAGTGGAAACAAGGAGTGTATTGCCCAGGGAAGCGCGAATATCCTTAACGGACTGTTTGGCGGAATGGGGGGCTGTGCCATGATCGGCCAGTCGCTGATCAATGTCAATGCCGGAGGAAAAGGCCGTTTATCCGGAGTAGTTGCGGCTGTTGCCTTGTTATGTTTTATCCTGTTCGGGGCGGCAATGATCGAGCAGATTCCTTTAGCGGCATTGGTAGGGGTGATGTTTATGGTGGTGATCGGTACCTTTGCCTGGAGTAGTTTTCGAATTCTCAATAAGATTCCTCTGGCCGATGCGGTGGTGCTTATTGCCGTTTCGGCGATTACAGTCTGGCAGGATCTGGCGATAGCCGTGATAGCAGGAGTGATTATTTCCGCCTTGGTTTTTGCCTGGAAGAATGCCACGATGATCCGGGCCAGAAAAAGGATGAAGGAAGATGGCACCAAAGTTTATGAAATTTGGGGGCCTCTGTTTTTTGGTTCGGTCCAGGCGTTTAACACGAAGTTTGATCCCAAAAATGATCCGGATCGGGTAGAAATCGATTTCATTGAATCGCGTATTTCCGATCATTCGGGAATCGAAGCGTTGAGAAATGTGGCTAACCGTTACCTGGATTTGGGTAAAGAAGTGAAACTCATTCACCTGAGTAAAGATTGTAAAGCCCTCTTGTTAAAAGCGAATCCGGGATTTGAAGAAGTGATCGAGGATTCGATCGACGACCCGCGTTACCACGTGGTCACGGATGTGATGGATGATGAAGTTTAAGGCTTAAAAGCCACTCTTTTCCATGTAAATCCGAACCTTATCATATTCCGGAGAATGCTTGCGGTAGAATTCCATCTTTTCCGTAAAGAGCTTTTCATCCGAGAGATGCTCCGCTAAAAAGTCTTTCAAAACCTTGCCCGTTACTTCTTCTTCGGGTTTGAAATTGGTTTCCATGTAGTCAGCATCGATAAACTGCAGGTTAAACTCATTCTTTCCCGTGATTTCATGTTTTGCGTACTGGTACTTGTTTTCTTGTTCGTATTCCAGTGTAAAAACAGCGGTACCGGAAATATCGGTGGAGTAGGCTCTCACTTTGGTCCGCTCATCGAGTTTGCTGCCTTTGTAATGCTTATGGGAAACAAAGTAAACACCTTTGTCGCCTTTCTCGATCACCAGTTCATCCCGGTCGCCGCCTTCATGAAAAGCGACCCATTCACCGATCAGTGTTTTTTCCGTTTTTAAAGCTTCGGCATAGGTACATAGTTCTACATTTCCTTCATAAGGACAAGCCATCAGGATCAAACTCAAAGAGATCAATGTCGTGTAAAGTAATGTCTTCATTATGTTTTATTTACGTCATTGCGGACGTAGTGAAGCAATCGTTAACACTGGAGAGATTGCCTCAACACGAAACCTCGCAATGACGGTTAATTATTTTATTCGCCCGGTTTTACAACTTCCACCCATTCTCCGGGGCGTCGGGCATTTATTTTATTGTCGTACATCGCTTCGCAGTATACCGTAGGCAAATAGAATTTACCCAGGTAAGCGGCATTGAGCAAGATACGGAACGTTTTCGATTTACCTTTGTAAAGATCGAAGTAACTATACACCCTGTCGTCTCGAATGTTCTGGTACGTCGGGATGTCGGCAGCATGCACACTGGTAAATCCATCCATACGGCTGTTGTGAATTTCCCAGCCGGAAGGGAAGATCTGTGTGAGCGCCATTTCTTTGTAGCTTCCCAGCACTCCCGGATTGTACACCGTAACTTCGGCAATAAAGTCGGTGCCTTGCTCCAGCTCACTCACATCAATGTCCTGTCCTTTCATGTTCAGGTAACGGATATTCATACTCAGGTTGTTGCTCGCAGAAGTCTGATCTCCGGTTTCCGGAATTCCTTCCAGCGTAATCCTAGCATAAATGATGCCGGAACCGGTATTTTTTATGGAAATATTTCCATCCTGCTTGCCTTTGATGTTCATATTCATCTGAGCTACCGGTTTCTTAGTTGCGGCGGTTCCCTTGCCAATTCCGGTTCCGCTGTATGCGAACTGCAACTCTTTGGATGTCGCATCTTCTCCGGCAAATTTACTCATGGCAATTAAACAATAGGCCGTCGTCTGTGTACTCATCCAGCGTTCACTGGTCAATGCTTCAGAAACACGTTTCATTACATTAACGGCTTTGCTGCGTTGCTTCATCAGGCTCATGGTTTCCAGGATCATGGCTTCATCACGATAGGATGATCCGTAGCTATACGATTGTTCGGTATAAGCAGGAACCGTTGTGGTTAACTTGGCGGTCAGTTCTGCTGCAACTTCCGGCTGGCCGGCAAGCACGTAAGCAGCAGCCAGACGCCATTTGGCCTGATTCGACAGGGTTTTTAATTCACGCATGCGGTTCATGGCACCCAATGCCGGTTTGCCTGCCAAAGCTAGCGTGTATAAACGGTAGGCCTGTACCAGGTCGTGGGTACTGTAGTAGTACTTGCTGTTACTTGAAACCGGACTCCATTCCCGGGCAGCTTTCTTCTGATAGCTGATCCAGTTTTTCTTGAATCCGATCGGTAGCGCATATCCTTTTTTCTCCGCTTCCAGCATGAAATGTCCGGCATAGTTGGTCCCCCAGTCACTTACTTCATGTGAATTCGGCCAATAACCAAGGCCACCGTTAGGCAATTGGAAGCTTTTCAGGCGCTTGATTCCAGCTTTTACATTGGTACCGATCTTGGCCTTCATTTTGTCATCCACTTCCATCACAGAGCTCAGGAAGAGCTGAGGGAATACACTTGAAGTAGTTTGTTCTACACAGCCGTGCGGGTATTGCAACAGGTATTGCAGCCTTCTTCCGAAATCGATCGGCGGAATGTTGGATACCTCCAGGGTTCCTTTATTTGTTCCGGTCATGCCGATCGGGGTGTAGTCGTACGACCAGTTTTGTCCCGGTTCAATCACGGCATCAACATAATCCACCACCGGCGGATTCGGGTTACGTACGTCGATCTCAATGTCGTGTACGGCACTTTCTTTCCCACTTTTCACGATCACCTTCACTTTTCCGACACCTAGTTTTTCGGCTACTTCCAGGTCGAAATTGACTACCTGGTCACCGACTTCGCTGAAAGTAATCGACTGTTTGGCAGCACCTTTGAAATAACTGTTGGTCTGCACTTCGATCGATACATTCTTCACATGTTTCTCCATAGCGAATACGGTTACCGGAAGTTTAACCGATTCTCCGGGACCGACTACCCGGGGCAAGGTTGCTAAAACCATTAATGGTTTACGAACCGGTGTGGTGTTTTCGGCATAGCCATACGCTTCATCCTGCCCGGCGATGACCATGGTTCGTACGGAACCGATGTAGCGTGGCATCGTAAAGGTATGGGTTTGGTTGTCGCCTGAGCCCAATTCGAATGGACCGAGGAACTTCACCATCGGTTTAAAGCGGTTGGCCTTGTTCCCTTGAGCACCGGCAGCCTCATCATCTCCACCGATGGCAAACAGCTGGGCGATCTTGCCTCCGAAAGCTCCCAGTACGAAATCATACAGATCCCAGGTCTTTACACCAAGTGCTTCCCGCGCGTAGAAACTGCTCCATGGATCCGGTGTTTTAAAACGGGTCAGATCGAGCAGGCCTTCATCCACCACAGCAATGGTGTAGGTCATCGGTTTACCGTCTTTCTCTTTCACATTGATGCTTACCTGTTCTTCAGGAGCCAGTACTTTAGGCATGCTGATCACAGGCTGGATTTTGGTGTTCGGATCCTCTACCATGATCGGGATCACCCCGTAAAGTCGGATCGGAAGATCGTTCTTCGTATAATTATGCGGCTGCACCAGGGTGATGTTGATGTATACATTCGGCGTCATTTCTTCGGTAGCTTTAAAGCTGAAGTTCGTTTCGGTTTCCTGAGTTTCTACCCAGTAAGCATCAATCACCTTACTTCCGGATTCGATGCTCACTAAAGCGCGGCCATCTTTGGCGGAAGGGAAGTTTACATCAACCGTTTCTCCAACATTAAAGTTGGTCTTATTGGCACGAAAGGTCAGCATGGATGCTCCTCCGGGGTTTTCACGCTGAGCCCGGCCTGCCCATCCCGGCCAGTCAATGTAAACCGTTTTTCCGGTAGCATGTCCGCTTACAGGATCATAAACCCTTACCAGATAGCGACCCCAGTCCGGATAATCCACCCTGAAGGTGAATTTGCCATGACCATTCGTGGTATTTACTTTTTTACTCAGGAGTGGTGAATGATAGGAACTGCTGATGTATGAGGCCAGGTTGTCGGTTCCCGTACTCCACCACCAGCGCCATTCCACTTTGTAGACTTCCACTTCCAGTCCGCTGCGAGAAACAGGATTTCCTTCTTCATCCACGGTAACCACATCCACGGTATGGCTGGTGTCTGTGAGCAGCATGCCCCGTGCTTTATCCCCTTTCGGTAATTTGATTCCTACATAAGATTCATAAGGAGAATAAGGGATCGAGAACCGGTCGATGCTGAAATCGCCGCTCTCTTCGAATACGCGAGCCACAAAATTGGCTTTCAGCATACCCGGAGCTTCGTCGGAAACATTCAGGTTAACATTCACCGAAGCATTCCCATCGTTGTCGATCTTGCCGTCGAATACCGTAATCTCTTCCGATTCAAAGTTTCTGGCCGGATCGTCGAACACGAAATCAGGATATTTGCTGAACTTAGTACTCGACTGGAAAAGCGTGGTGGTAATATTCGCTTTCAGGTTACGCGCCGTAGCGCCGTGCAGCCATTTTACATTCAGTTTACCGTCCATATCGGCATTGGCAGTGGTGAGCTTGTCCACACCAAAATCGAGGTTAATTTTTAACCGGTTAGGTTTGATGGTTTCAATTTTCAGGGTTTTGTTGAAGGTGGCACCACCGACTTTAATTTTAGCGGCCCAGTTTCCTGTCGGAGCATCCGGCTCGGTTTTGGTCGCGAAATTATAGAAACCGTTTACACCGTTGGTTTTTACGGTTTTGTAGGTGGTTTGTCCCTGAGGGTTCACCAGTTCGAATGATACCGGATGGTTTTTAGGAAGGAGCTTGTCCTCATCTTCCAGGATGAACATCACAAACAGGGAGTCTCCCGGACGCCAAACACCGCGTTCTCCGTAGATGAATCCTTTGATTCCTTTTTGAACCACCTCGCCATGCACGTCGAATTTGCTGAGCGACAACGAGGAACCGTCATCCAGGCGGAGGTATCCACGTTGCTTGTCTTTCTTGGCAATCAGCAGGAACGGCTTTTTATCCACGTTCAGCGTAGCCATTCCGGCATTATCGGTTTGGATCGTACCGATCAACTGCTGCTGGTAATTATACACTTCGAGCGTTACACCTCCGATGGGTTGGGTTGTTTTCAGGTCGGTAACCGCAAATTTCATTTCACCGTTGTTGCCGGCTTTCGCAATGATTCCCAGATCGGAAGCCAGGATGTTGCGGCTTACATTGTTGCGCTTGCCGTAATAAGAAGAAGTACACGGATTGTCACGGTCTCTGTAGTCATAATCATATCCGTAATCGTCGTAGTAATAGTAATCGTCATAATAATAATCGTCGTAGTAATCCCAATTACTTTGCTCGGCCTCCTCATCATCGTCCCAGTTGTCCTCCATGGTTTCCATTTCGGCATTTTCGTCGCCTTCACCATCACAAGGATAGAGCGAATATGCTTTTTTGAATCCCAGTTCTATTTTGTAGATGGCTCCCGGTTCGGCCTGGATGAGCTTGGAAATGTCGAGGGCAAACGCATTCCATTTCCCGAAATCAATTGGTTTTTGGGAATTGAGTTGTACGGTTTCTTTATGAACCAGTCTACCCACACGTTTCAATTGGCGGTTACCATCCAGCTGATTCACCTGAAGGAATTGAGCAACATTGTTTTCGTAAATCTGGATCACCCGAACATCTACGGCACTCAGATTCACGGCTTCAAACGGGAAGGTAAGGCCGTCCGTGCTTGGCAGAATTACACCGTCTCCGGTTAACCGCACGGCAGGTTTAATGTCTTCGAAAACCACATCGATTTCCTGGCCGTCCTTCATTTTGTAGTTGAGGATGTTTCTGATACCCGCTTCAATATACAGTTTTCGTTCTCCGGATTGGCGAACAGGCGGGTAGACCTGAACCTGGTTGTTTTCAATGATGTAACGCAACCTGCTGTTCCCGTCCAGGCGGATCAATCCGTCGAGGTTTTGAGTTTCTTTCAGCGGGTCGGAAAACTCAAGCAGGATGTACTGCTCAGGTTGTTGAACAACTTCGATATTCAGTACTTTAAAGTCACTTAAGGACGGGATTTCGATGGTTTGACTGCCTTCCGAATTCTCGATGTCAATGACACTTCCGCTCCAGTTGATCTGAACTTCTTCGGCTTCTTCCTTACGAACTACTTTCTCCACCCAGAAATTGTGGGTTTTACGATCCGAAAGATGTTCCCAGGTAATGGCCAGTTGTTTGTCGTCCTGCATGGCTGTGATCACTTTCTCGATCTCCTCGCCGTTGATCACATCGGCCGTCATGATGGTTCCGGGTAGTTTGTTCAGTTGCAGTTTGGTCTTTTCGTAGGTCTGGTAAGTACCGATGTCAACAGAAAAGGCTTGCTGGATGGTTTGGAATTGAAATTTGAACGTTTCCAGATCTTCCGGCAGGTCCTTAATCAACTGATCGAGTTCGAGTTCGCCGATGAACATGGTACCCGAAGGCATATTTTCCTCGGGTTGAAACTCGATGGTTCGTTCATCGATCCAATAAGCTTTACCATCGATTCCCGGTGAGAAATCAAACAGGTCGTCATCGATCGGTTCACCATTGTCCGAATAATTGGGGTTGTTTTCAATAAGCCGGATTCGAATCGATGATTCTTTAGAAATGATCCCGGAGGTGAAAGCGGAAATGTATTCTCCGAATGCCGGATTAATCTCAATAATTTCAGTTTCATCATTTCCACATTGCGTAAAAAGCGTGGTTGCTAACAGGAGTAAAAATCCTTTACGGAGCAGGTCGGATAATAATTTTTTCATAATGCCAGATATGTTGTACAGAAGTTTTAAAAGTATTAAATTTTATGTTATCACGTAAGAATTTTTACTTTTGAAAAATATATGGGTTATGATTTCGAAGATATCCGGTCGTATAACGATGATGAATACCAACAGAAAATTGGAGATTTGATCGCGGTAGAGCCGTTGATGAATGCCATTCAAAGCTACTTTCCTGAATTAACTGTCGATCAGATCGAATCAAAATTACGATCGTTTCAAACCTGTACCGAATTTCAGGCTGATCTTTCGTGTGGCATTGTGCAACGCATCATTGATACGACGATGGAATCATTTGATTGGGATGGTGTGGTTAAGCTCGACCGGAATAAACAGTATTTGCTGATCTCCAATCACCGTGATATTATCCTGGATTCGGCATTGATCAATTATTGTCTGAATGGCCGTAATTACGACTTCAGTGAGATTGCCATCGGGAGTAACCTGGTGGGGCAACCCTGGGTGAAGAAACTGGTCCGGTTAAACAAAAGTTTTATTGTCAAACGGAATGTTCCGAAAGAGGAAATGCTCGAAGCATCCAAAACGTTGTCGGCCTACATTAATTATGCCCTGCACGAAAAACGAAATTCGATCTGGATCGCTCAGCGTGAAGGCCGAGCGAAGGATGGAAACGACAAGACCAACCCGGCCTTGTTGAAAATGTTCGGATTGGCGAACGAAGGGGACTTGCTGGATTACCTGATCGGAATGAACATCACGCCGGTTAGTATTTCCTACGAGCTGGATCCGTGCGATTATTTGAAGGTTCCGGAACTCATTCAAAAAAGCAGGGGTGAAACCTATCAAAAATCACCGGGAGAAGACGATCAGCACATGCTGCTTGGTTTGCAGGGAAATAAAGGCCGGGTGTTTATCCGGTTTGGTCAGCCGGTTAATGATAAAGTGGAGTATTTACGGACCATCAAGAACCGCAATGAATTGTTAAAAGCATTTGCCGAAGAAATTGATAAGGAGGTTTATGCTCACTATAAATTATGGCCGACGAATTACATCGCGTACGATCTGTTTACAGCCGGGACAAAATATGCGGGACAGTACACGGAAGGCGAAAAGGCCGCTTTTGTTAACTATATGGATCAGCGATTGGCTCAATTGCCTGCTGATGAGCAGAACAAACATTTCTTCTTGAGCATGTACGCCAATCCGGTGATCAACAAAGAGCAATCAGCTTAAATCCAGCCAAGAATCAGCAGGCCCGATACCAGCACAATGAGTCCGGAAACGATATATTGAATGGCGTGGATGGTGACCTTATTCAGTAATTTTTTTCCGAAATAGGCGCCTGTGAAAGCGCAGAGCACGGCAACGGTAATCATGCCCGCAGCACTTTGAATATCAGTGCTTTGGATTCTTTTGGCGTAGATGGTTAGCCGGCTTATGTCTACCAGGCAGGCGATGGCAATTCCGGTGGCGATAAATTGTTCTTTGGATAAGCCGCTTTTCAGCAGGAACATGGTGCGTAAGGCGCCCTGATGTCCGGTTAAGCCTCCGAAGAAGCCACTGATGCTGCCCCCCAGGAATAGCTGTTTGTGTTTGATGGTACTGTTTTTAAAAGACGGAAAAAGCTCGGCTATGGCAAAAAAGAACATCAGTGTACCCACAATCAGTTCAATCAGTTTCATCTCACATGGTTTTCCGAACAGGTTAAATTGCAAAATCGTCCGGTTGTGACCGGAAAAAGAGAGCAGGAGCCAGGCTCCCAGAAAAGCAAAAGGAATGGCAGGCAGTCCGAAACGAAGCAACACGGTTCGGCTGATGTCTTTATAGGTTAAACCAAGTTTAAAGAGGTTGTTCAGGAAGTGAACGATGGCTGTCATGGCAATAGCCACGTCGATCGGGAAGAAGAGGATGAAAGCAGGCGTTAGAATGGTTCCGACCCCAAACCCTGAAAAAAAAGTGAGCAGGGACGTGAATAAAGCTACCGAACCGACAATCAGGTATTCCATGATTAACCCATTCCGGGGAGCATGCCCATGGCTGCGTGACTCATTTCCGATTTTTCAACACGTTCGGCCTGTTCCAGTGCACGATTGGCTGCAAGAACAATCAGTTCCTCCAATTCTTCTTTGGTGGAGGACGACTTGAATTCCGGGTCGATAGCGATGCTGCTGATCATCCGGTTGCCATTCGCAACGACTTTAATCTTGCCGTTTTCCGCTTCTCCGATCACGCTGATGTTGTTGAGCTTCTGTTTCACTTCTTCCATCTGCGACTGCATCTTTTCCATCATTTTCTTGTTGAACATGTTTCCTAACATAATTAACGGTATTTTTTATTAACAATAAACATCGTTGCCAGCCAGGCAATCAAACAAAATGCACTGGTGTATTTCATGATTGGCGAATCTTTTCCGAAAATGAAAAACATGATCCCCAGTATTACAAGTAAAATGGCAATAACAACCACTTTTATTTTATCTCTTTTCAGCATGGCATATTTTGTGCGGTGAAATTAAGGATAATGGTGATAATTAATGGATTTTTTTATTGCTTTTCGTTTTAATAAAGCCGAACTTTGTCTATATAATCGCCATGCTCATCGAATTAATGGTTAAATTTGGTGACCGATTGAAAATGAATCAATTAAATACACATTTGTCATGAAAAAATTATACACCCTACTGGCATTACTTATATTTTCCGGAAGTGCTTTTTCACAAGCTTACTTTAAGTACTACAACGATGGTAAAAAACTGTATGAAGATAAAAAATACGATGAAGCCATCGTAGAGTTTGACCGGACGATCGAGAATAAACCGGATCACCATGAGGCCTGGAACATGAAAGGACTTTGTTTTGAGGCTAAAGGGGAACTGGAAAATGCCATTGAGCCTTTGAAGAAAGCTACGGAGTTCAAGGAAAAGGAGGGTACTTACCATGCGGATCTGGGTAGGGTCTACTATAACCTGAAAAAGTATACCGAGGCCGTTGTTGCTCTTGGAAATGCCATCGACCGGGATAAAAAACTCATGGATGCCTATGAACAAAAGGTATATGCACACATTGCATTGAATCAGTATCCTGCCGCGGTAGAAACGGCAAAACTGGCTACGGATAAAGAAAAAACGGGAAGAACCTATTACAACCTCGGTGTAGCTCAGGACAGCCTTATGAAGTTTGAAGATGCCGCCTACAGTTTTGGCCGGGCGAAGTTCTATGAAGGGAACCACGTCGGAGCTTACATCGGACTGGCTTATTCCTATGCGCAACTCGGACAAATTGATAAGGCCATTGAAGCAGCCGATAAAGCGGTATCACTGGATGGAAAAAGCATCAAGGCTTACCTCGTACGCGCTGCCATCTACTCTTCCCAAAGCAATTCACAAAAGGCGATCGACGATGTTTCCAAGGTGATTACCCTCGATCCGGAAAACGTGAATTACTACAACAAAAGAGCAAACATGTATAAGGGACTCAACCAGTATCAGAATGCTATCGGAGATTATTCCAAAGCCGTTAATCTGGATAAAGAGAATTACCTGGCTTATTACGAGAGAGGACAGCTTTACGAAGCCGTGAATGACGTGAAACTGGCAACCAAAGATTACGAAAAGATCATTGCGTTAAATCCGACAGACGACGGAGCCGCTAAAATTGTGGAAGCGACAAAAAAACGTGTCTACGAGATCAACAAAGAATCAAATAATCCGGAAATTGAAATGATCGATCCGGTATCTCCCAAACCGGGATTGATTGCGGTACCGAAAGGGACATTGCTCTATACGGTGAAAGGACGGATCAAGGATCAAAGCCGCATCGAATTCATTAAGGTAAACGGCAAAGATGCGATTTACAACAAAGATTCCCTCAATCCGAAATTTGAATTGGAAATGAACCTGGCAGCTGCCAACGAACTAACCATCACGGCTTTCGACGTGTATCAAAATACGGAAACCTGGACATTCTCCAAAAAAGAAACGGAAACCGATGCTCCGGTCGTGAAACTCGTTGCTCCTTATGCTTCGGATGACGGAACCATCTACCTGGATGCGGACGACCCGACCTTGTATGTGGAAGGAATCATGCAGGATGAAAGTCTGATCAAAAGCATTATGGTGGAAGGCGCTACGGCCAGCTTCATGCTTCAGGAAAATAATCCTAAATTTTCAGCTACCATCAACATCCAGAATAAAGACGGATTTACCGTTATCGCAGAAGACGAGTACGGAAATAAAGTGGAAAAGAAATTTATGTTGAACCGCGAGAACATCGAATTGCTGGCAGATAATCCGATGGGTAAAACCTGGGTGGTTTTCATTGAAAATGCCAACTACAAGACATTTGCCAGTCTGGATGGCCCGACTAAAGATGTAACCATGATGAAATCAGCATTCGCAAAATACAAAGTGCACAACATTGTTCACAAGAAAGACATGACCAAAGCCCAATTGGAAAAATTCTTCTCTATTGAGCTGCGCGACCTGGTTCGAAGTAACCGTGTAAACTCCCTGTTGGTTTGGTATGCCGGACACGGCAAGTACATCAATGAAACAGGATATTGGGTTCCGGTAGACGCTAAACGGGATGATGAATTTACGTATTTCAACATCAATAACCTGAAAGCCGGTATGCAGTCCTACTCCAAAGACATCACCCATACGCTGGTCGTAACCGATGCCTGTGAGTCCGGACCGTCATTCTATCAGGCCATGAGAGCTACCAACGAGGTAAAAAGCTGTAACGACTGGCAGGCTACCAAATTTAAATCGTCACAGGTGTTCTCTTCGGCAGGTTATGAACTGGCAACCGACAACTCCCAATTCACCAAAACTTTTGCAAATACGTTAACCAGTAACCCGAATGCCTGTATTCCGATAGAAACCGTGGTAACCAAGGTGAGCTCGGCAGTTGCTAAAAGCGGAGCCACACAAAAACCGAAATTTGGTAAGATTGTCGGACTGGAAGATGAGAACGGAACGTTCTTCTTCATTAAAAAATAAGGAACAGAACCGTTTATGAAAAAACTGATTCAGAAAATAACCGGTAAGATACTTCTCTTATCGGTTTTTTTATGGGTAAGTTTTGGGCTTCAGGCTCAGACCTACCACCTCGATAATTACAGTGTTAAGGAAGGACTGGCTCAAAGTAGTGTGTATACTGTCGCTCAGGACGAAAAAGGATATTTGTGGCTGGGTACGGCAAGCGGTGTTTCCCTCTTCAACGGGAAGGAGTTTGTAAACTATTCTACGGAAGATGGTCTGGCAGACGGCGCTGTGAAGGTTATTCATATCGATACCGCCGGTACGATCTGGCTGGGGCATGTAGACGGAGGGATTTCCCGGGTGCGTGGCTCGTCTATCGATGTTGTGCTTAGCATGAGCGCAGACATTACATCGTTTCAGGAAGATCGCGAAGGGAATCTCTGGGTGAGTTCCTTCGGAGAAGGTGTAATTAAGATCAGGAACCCATACAGCGGACAAAAAGACTCGCTTCAATTTAAACAATATAAAGGCCAGGAAGGGTTGAGTGATGTTGTCTTTCAGGCAATTACCCTGGAAAACGGGAATACCTACTTTGTAACCGATGTGGGGGTGAAGAATTACAATTATCAGAAAAATACATTTGATTTTTACCGGGTACCGAACATGCCTACTTATTTTCAGATCACCTACATGATGGAGTCTGCCAATGGTGATCAATGGTTCGGATCATATAACGGCGGGCTGTATCATTATCAGAAAGGAACAGCCGGACTGAAAATTTACGACATGCGTGATGGGTTGGCCTCCAACTGGGTCAGTACCCTCGCCCAGGATTCCAAAGGAGATGTCTGGGTAGGAACCTGGGGTGGTGGCGTATCCCGGATCAGTAAAGGTAAAGTGTTAACGATCAATAAGGAAAGCGGGTTAAAGGATAACCACATCCGCTGCATCCTCGAAGACCGCGAAGGGAATCTTTTGCTTGGAACGAAGGAAACCGGATTGCTGGTGTATAAAGGTAGTCAGTTCGTCTCCTATGGCGTGGCCAACGGCCTGGTGAATGAACAGGTATGGGCAATTTATAAGGATAAAGCAGGCAAGGAGTGGATCGGTACCAATGAGGGAATTTCCGTGTTTCAGGACGGGAAATGGATTCGCAACTACCAGGAGCCTCAAGGCATGCCTTATCAGCAGGTTCGCTTCATCAAGGCCGATAAGCACGGGAAAATCTGGATCGGAACCTGGGGTGGTGGGGTGATGGAGTATAATCCGTCCAGCAACCGCTTCGAGATGAATTACCGGGTAAATTCATTTATGAGTCAATTGCTCATTACGGCAATGAGTATAGATCAGGATAATAATTTATGGGTTGGGACCACGGATGGACTGGTTTACTATGAGATCGATAATCAGGTAACGGACCGGCTCACGCAATCGCATGGGTTGGGAGGAAATGAGATTACAACGGTCTTTACCGATAGCAAAAATACGGTTTGGGTTGGCTCCCGGGGAAAAGGAGTAGCCAGAATCAAGGGTGCCAACATAGAAAAAGTGGAGTTGCACCAGAAAATCACTCCTACGGCCATTATCGAAGATCAGGATGGTAACCTCTGGATCGGTACGGAAGGGAAAGGGGTGCTGGTCTATAACGGCGACACGGTTATCCGGAGTTATGGAGTAGCGAACGGGCTGTTATCCGATTACATCTCCCTGATGAATATGGATGAGGAAGGGAATGTTTGGATAGGTACGAATAAGGGACTGAATAAATATGATAAGAAACAGGATAAGTTCTATTCGTTTTCCGAAAAAATGGGATATGTGGGAATCGAATCCAAACCCAATGCCACTTATCGCGATGAGGAGGGAAACCTTTGGTTCGGAACCATCAAAGGTGCCGTGAAATTCAATAAGTCGGAGGAGAAAATCAACCACCTGGAGCCGCTTACCCGAATTACCGGGTTTTCCGTTAACCTTGAGAACCGGGATATGGTCTCAGGTCTGGAATTGAGCTACAAGGAAAAATCCATCGTATTTAACTACTCCAGTATCTGCTTAACCAATCCCGAAGAAGTTTATTTTAAGGTGATGTTAGAAGGGCTGGAAGAAGATTGGCGTCCGGTGACCAAGCAGACCTACGTAACCTATTCGCCACTGCCGCCCGGGAAATACACGTTCAAGGTGCTGGCAAGCAACAACAACGGAATCTGGAACAAAGAACCGGTAACGTATAGTTTCGAGATCATCCCGCCATTGTGGCAGCGAACCTGGTTTATCATCACCTCCGTGTTGGTGTTGATGGTGCTGATAGTTGTGCTGATTAAGTTGAGGGAGAGGAATTTACAACGGGAAAAACGCATCCTGGAAGAGAAAGTTGCCGAACGTACCGAAGAGGTGGTTAAGCAAAGTAAGGAACTCGAACGTAAGAATAAAGATATCATTGACAGTATCACGTATGCTAAAAGGATTCAGGATGCCATTTTGCCGTCGGACGAGCGTTTTACCAAGGAGCTGAGCCAGACCTTTATCCTGTTTAACCCGAAAGATATTGTAAGTGGTGATTTTTATTGGCTGGCTACCCGCGGAGATACGACCTTGTTCGCAGCGGTGGATTGTACCGGGCATGGTGTTCCGGGGGCTTTCATGAGTATTGTCGGCCATAACCTGCTGGATAAGATTGTGGGAGAGTACGGTATGGTGGAGCCGGCCAGTATTCTGAATGAGCTAAATAAAGGAGTTGCCAATACCCTGAAAAAAGAAACCCGTCAGGATGATATCCGGGACGGGATGGACATCGCATTGTGTGCTTTCGATAAGAAAAAGAAAGTGTTGGAGTATGCAGGGGCTTACAATCCGTTGTATATAGTGACCCGTCACGAGCTGAAAACAGACCTGGATATTGAGCCTTCCGCAGAAGAAAACGGATTAAAACTGTACGAGGTGAAAGCCAACCGGTTCCCGATCGGAAATTATGGTGAAGAACAGAAAGAATTTACCAACCACAGCATCCAGTTGAATGAAGGCGATACGGTTTATTTGTTCTCGGACGGATATGCCGATCAGTTCGGTGGAGAGAACGGTAAGAAATTCAGGTACAAGCGATTCAAAGAGTTTTTGTTGTCGATCAATCAGTTGCCCATGGATCAGCAAAAAGACCGTTTACAGGAAGAATTTAAAGACTGGATGGGGAACTACGAACAAATTGATGATGTGATTGTAATCGGAAGCAAATTATAATACTTTTGCACTTTATTGAACGATGGCTACTTTAAGGATCACGAAGGAATTTAAGTTTGAAATGGCTCATGCGCTGCTTGGGCATAACGGCCCATGTAAAAATATCCACGGTCACTCCTACCAGTTAAAGGTTACTGTAAAAGGGAACGTGAAGCATGGTACCGATGATCCGGACGAGGGTATGGTGGTCGACTTTACCATCATCAAGAACATAGTCGATCGTCTGATCGTACAGGAATATGATCATTCACTGGTTTTGTGGGATAAGATGAAGCTGGATCCGGCTCAGTTCGATTTCATGAATAAACTGATTCTGGTGCCTTTTCAGCCCACCTGTGAGAACCTCCTGGTGTATTATGCCGAACTGATCCGTAAGGAATTACCGGCAAATCTGGATTTGACTTACCTCTTCCTGCGAGAGACTCCCAATTCTTACGCAGAGTGGTATGCTTCAGACAATGGCTAGTCTGATTCTTTGCTGACATATATCATTTTTTTTCCAGATTTCTATTTTGTAACTTTACAACACGATGGAAAAATGTGTCGTACAACAAAAGATCAGGGTTAAAAAAGAACTCAAGCGCAATCCGGAGTGATGCAGGGTTTACTTTCTCTATGTAAATCCAATCAATATTCATTTAATTAATTATAATATGCCACGCTATCATAAATTAGGCAAAATACCCAGTAAAAGACATGTTGTGTATAAGAGCCCTGAGGGTAACTTCTATTACGAGGAACTTTTCGGAACCATTGGGTTTGACGGGATGTCATCCCTGCTCTATCATACGCAAAGACCAACTCAGGTTAAAGAAGTGCTGGAGTCCTATAGTGTTGCTCCTAAAGCAGCAGTAGAGAACAACATGAAGTCGCTAAGCCTGAAAGGGTTTGATGTTAAGCCGACAGACGATTTTCTGGAAAGCAGGGTGCCGGTGTTATTCAATAATGATTGTACCATCGTATTATCAGCCCCCAGAAAATCACTCACCGAATATTTTTATAAGAATACCGATTCGGATGAGGTGATATTCGTACACAGAGGATCCGGTAAACTGAGAACCTATCTGGGTAACATCGATTTTGAATACGGCGATTACCTCGTTATTCCGAGAGGGATGATCTATCAGATCAATTTTAACACGGAAGACAACCGGTTATTCATCGTTGAATCCAAACAACCTGTATATACCCCTAAACGCTACAGGAACTGGTTTGGCCAGCATTTGGAACACTCACCGTTCTGTGAACGGGATATGCATCCGCCATACGAGTTGGAAACCTACAACGAAATGGGCGACTTTACCGTAAAAGTGAAGAAGCAGGATGTGATGCATGTGTACAATTATGCGGCTCATCCGTTCAGTGTAGTCGGCTGGGACGGTTATAACTTCCCGTATAAATTCTCCATTCATGATTTTGAACCGATTACCGGACGAGTGCATTTACCGCCTCCGATCCACCAGACGTTCGAATCGGCCGGATTTGTGATTTGTTCATTTGTGCCGCGTTTGTATGATTATCATCCGCAGGCAATTCCTGCACCTTACAACCACAGTAATATTGATTCCGATGAGGTGTTGTATTACGTAGACGGTGATTTTATGAGCAGAAATAACATTGAACAAGGTCAGATTACATTGCATCCGGCGGGAATTCCTCACGGACCTCACCCGGGAGCTATGGAACGCAGCATTGGCCAGTCGGCTACTGAAGAATTGGCCGTTATGGTTGATACTTTTGCACCATTAAAAGTTACACAACAAGCATTAGATATTCAGGATGAAAAATATTACCAATCCTGGTTAGATCACTAATTAAAAAGAAATAACATGAGCGATATAAAAAATGTAGATTACGGTTTGGAGAAAATCTTCGAAGGAGCACAGGATTTTCTACCTTTATTAGGAACCGATTATGTAGAATTGTATGTTGGCAACGCAAAACAGGCGGCCCATTATTACAAAACAGCCTTTGGCTTTGAATCTTATGCCTACAGAGGACTTGAAACAGGAAGTAAAGACTCGGTTTCATACGTAGTTAGGCAAGATAAGATCAAGTTGATTTTAACAACACCGTTAAGTTCCAAAAGTCCGATCAATGATCACATCGTTAAGCATGGCGATGGGGTGAAGGTGATAGCTTTATGGGTGGAAGATGCTACCCAGGCCTGGAAAGAAACAACTTCCAGGGGAGCAAAATCTTATATGGAACCGACCACCGAAAGTGATGAGCATGGGGAAGTGGTTCGATCAGGTATTTATACTTACGGTGAGACCGTACACATCTTTGTGGAACGCAAGAAATACGACGGAGTGTTTTTGCCAGGTTTCGTGAAATGGGAATCTGAGTACAATCCGTCACCTCTTGGGTTGAAGTACATAGACCATATGGTTGGTAACGTTGGTTGGGGAGAAATGAACACCTGGGTGAAATGGTACGAAGATGTGATGGGCTTTGAGAACTTCCTTTCTTTTGACGATAAACAAATCCATACGGAATATTCTGCCTTGATGAGTAAGGTGATGAGTAATGGAAACGGAAGGATCAAATTCCCGATCAATGAGCCGGCTGAAGGAAAGAAAAAATCACAGATCGAAGAGTATCTTGATTTTTATGAAGGACCAGGTTGCCAGCACATTGCAGTTGCCACAAATGATATCATCAGTACGGTTAAAGGAATGCGTGCCCGGGGTGTAGAATTCCTGTCTACACCGCCGGACACTTATTATGAAGC
>JAGQZT010000120.1 GCA_020435335.1 Flavobacteriales bacterium
GGACGATGGCAAAAGCGGAGTATTCTACCAACAATATCGGCCATTACGGATTGGCATTTCAATACTATTCGCATTTTACTTCGCCCATCAGACGCTATCCGGATGTGATGGTGCATCGCTTGCTGCAACACTATCTGGACGGAGGAGCTTCGGCCAATCAGCAAGACACCGAAGCAGAGTGTAAACACTGCTCCAAAATGGAGATGCTGGCCACCGAAGCGGAGCGGGCGTCCATCAAATACAAACAGGTTGAATTCCTGCAGGATAAGATCGGTGAAGAATTCAAAGGAGTAATTTCGGGAATCAGTGAATGGGGCATTTATGTGGAAATCATGAACGGGCTGTGTGAAGGCATGATCCGCATGAGGAACCTCACCGATGACTACTATTCTTTTGATGAGAAAAACTACTGTGCCGTCGGCCAGCGTACCGGGCAGGAGTACCGCATGGGTGATGAAGTAACGATTGTCGTGGTGAAAGCCGACCTGCTCAAAAAACAATTGGATTTCAGCCTCGCTGAATCGAAAGATTTCTAATTTCGCCCCCATGAAAAAATTCCTGAAGCGTTTGTGGAAGATCTTCCTGAAAACCATGATGTGGTTTGTGATCGTGAGCGTATTGCTGGTTATCATTTACCGGTGGGTTCCTGTGTATTTTACGCCTCTGATGGGCATCCGGGCCATAGAACACAAGCTGGACGGAAAGGAGGCGAAAATGGACAAGACCTGGAAGCCGCTGGAAGAGATCTCTCCCCACCTGCAACTGGCAGTGGTGTGTTCGGAGGATCAAAATTACCTGAAACATCATGGCTTTGATTTCGGAGCCATTCAAAAGGCCATTGAACACAACAAGAAAAGCAAGTGGAAAAGAGGAGCGAGTACCATCAGCCAGCAAACGGCCAAGAACGTATTCCTGTGGCCGGGAAGAAGCTGGCTCAGAAAGGGACTGGAAGTCTATTTTACTTTTTTGATCGAGTTATTCTGGAGTAAGGAGCGCATCATGGAAGTATACCTGAATGTGATTGAAATGGGCGATGGCATATACGGAGCCGAAGCCGCTTCCCAGGCCTATTTTAAGAAGCCGGCCAAAGACCTGAGCAAACAACAGGCTGCCACCATCTCTTCGGTTCTGCCCAACCCGATACTGTACAATGCCAAAAAACCGGGCTCTTACATCCAGGGACGGGTGAACTGGACCTTGCAGCAAATGCGGTTTTGGGGTGGAAAACTTGATTATGACAAGGAGAAGAAAAAAGAGGAAAAAGCGAAAAAATAACCTTCAACCAATAAAATCTGATTAACGCAACACGGTAACTTTACCGATGTACTCATGCTCCTCTTCGAGAATGTCTTCGGTTAAAATCCGGTATACATAAACCCCTATCGGAACGGGTTTTCCTTGGTAGGTTCCATCCCAACCCTGCTCCAGATCGTGCGTTTCATAAAGTTGCTCGCCCCACCGGTCGAAGATCAGCATCGTAAAATTCTTAATGCCAATGCCTTTCGGGAAGAAGGTATTGTTCTTGGAATCACCGTCGGGCGTAAATGCATTGGGGATAAATAACGCATATTCTCCTGTGATCCGGATCGTTTTTTGAATCGTATCCCGGCATCCGAAATTGGAGATCACAATTTGGGTAACCAGATAATATCCCGTATCCGGGAAGCTGTGCTCCGGATTACTGAACATGCTGGTTTGGCCATCGCCAAAATCCCAGATCCAGCTGGAAGCTCCGGTAGAATTATCGATAAACTCAATAACCGGTGTGTAGATGGATGCCGTAGGCGGAGAAGGGGTAAAATCGGCTGTTGGGTTCGGGTAGATGATCACCGGAAACGCTAAAGTATCCGAACTGGTACAATTATCGGAAGTCGTTAAGGTTAACGAAACCGTATAATTCCCTGCCGTGGTGTATTGATGAACCGGGTTCGGCAGGAAGGAGTTGAACCCGTCTCCAAAGTCCCAAACGTAGTTGGTAATGAATCCGCTGCTCAGGTAGGATGTGTCCTGAAATTCGATGTAATCTCCTTCACAGCCGCTGGCGAGTAATGGGAAAAAGTCGAAACTCGGTACCGGATATACATTTACTTGTTGAACGGTCGTATCCGTGCACCCTTGATTGGATGTTACCACCAACTGAACATTGAATGTTTGTGAATTCGTAGAATAAACATGACCGGGATTTTGAAGTATTGAAGAACCCCCATCGCCAAAATCCCAATCCCAACCCACAATGGACCCGGTTGGGATCGTAGACAAATCCGTGAAGTTCATGGTATCATTCAGACAAACCAACGTGCTGCTGAATGCCGCATTCGGCAAATCGTAAATCCTTATGATTTCAATAATCGTATTGGTACATCCGGAATCTGACGTTACCGTTAAAGTAACATTATATTGCCCGGAAGCTCCGTAAGTATGAACCGGATTTTGTAAGATCGATGTTCCCCCATCACCAAAATCCCAGGCCCAGCTGGTTGGATTTCCCGTAGATTGATCGGTAAAAACAGAGGGATCATTCAGGCAGGTGTTTTGCGGGAAGAATATAGCCGAAGGGTTTTCATTAACTGTTAAGGTAATGGAATCCGTGCTGGTACACCCTCCGTTTGAGGTGACGGTGAGCATGACGGTATATACTCCGAAACCGGCATAAGTATGCGCCGGGTTTTGCAATGTTGAATTATTCCCGTCACCGAAGTCCCAGAACCAGGAAGCTATTGTTCCCGAATTGATCGTCGAATTATCTGTGAAATTAATCAGGTCTCCATCACACACAGGAGTAGTTACACCTATGCCTGCTACAACATCGTCCACTACAATTACAATTTTAAACAGTTGGTCTGAACAGTTCGCCGATCCTCCAGAAACAGTAAGGGACGTTAAAAAAGAACCTGCTGTGGCGTACGTATGTGTAATTACAGGCCCGGTATTACCGGTATTACCATCGCCAAAATCCCAGATCCAGGAAGCTGGCGTTCCGGTTGATAAATCGGTAAAGGTGGTTGGGCTGCCCAAACAAACCGTATCGGTGACATAATTGGCAGCCGGTACCGGATTTACGATTACGGGAATGATGATGGTGCTGTCGCACCCGTTGATGTTGGTGGCAACCAGGGTAACATTATAAGTACCCGGTGCCTGATAGATGTAGGTTGGATTTTGTGAGTTGGAATTGTTTCCGTCGCCGAAATCCCAGAAGAAATTCGAGAACGCGACCGAATCCGTACTGGTATTTGTAAAGGTTGTAACATTCCCGAAACATACTGTATCGGCCGTGAATCCAGGAGTAGGAACGGTACTGACGGTAATGGTTTGAATCAGGGTGTCCGAACAGCCGGCACCGTTTCCGATAATCAGCTGAACATTGTAGGTTCCTCCCAGTAAATAGGTGTTGTTGGGGTTCTGTAGGGTGGATGTATTTCCGTCACCGAAATCCCAAGACCAATTGTTTGGTGTTCCCGAACTGGTATCGACAAAAGCTGAAACCTGTTTGGCACAGGCCAATGTTACATCAAAGCCGGCTGTTGGTTGCGGAAGCACCACAACCGTGTTTGTAACAGAATCCATACAGCCAAACGTGTTCGACACAATCAGTTGCACCATGTATGAAGAGTCGACCGGATACGTGTTAAAAGGATTTTGGGCAGAAGAACTGTTTCCATCACCGAAATTCCATTGCCAGGAAACCGGTGAGCCGTTCGAAGTATCTACAAAACTGGTTTGGAAACCAAAACAGACCGTATCGGCCGTAAATCCTGCAAATGGATTCGGCCTGACAATAATTTGATGAAATATGGAATCGGTACAGCCGAAAACATTGGTAACTACCAGTTGAACATTATACGTCCCTGCTGTTGCATATAGATGTGTCGGATTTTGGCTGGTGGATGTATTCCCATCGCCAAAACCCCAAACCCAGCTGACCGCATTCAGCGAGCTATCGGAAAAAGAAGTAAGGTTGTTCAGGCAAACCGTATCGAAACCGAATTCGGCTGTAGGTAACGGATTAACCGTAACCGTTTGCACCACACTATCCGTGCATCCAAAAGCATTGGAAGTGGTAAGTGTAACTGTGTAGGTGGCTGCGGATGCATATAAGTGCGCCGGATTTTGTGCCGTTGATGTGTTTCCGTCGCCAAAATCCCAGTTCCAGGAATTCGGAGTATTTCCGGTTTGATCGGTAAAATAGGTCGTATCATTCAAACAAGGTGTGTTGGTGGTAAATGCCGGGAGCGTATGCGGATAGGCATCCACCTGCTGGGTTATCGTATCGGTACATCCCGTTGTTGAATAACCAACGATCAGCTGTACATTATAGAGACCGGCCGTTGCATAAATATTAAAGGGAGAGGGGTTATTCGTATTATCCGTATTTCCGTCGCCGAAAACCCAACTATAGGTATCGGGGCCACCGGTGGAAGTACTGTTGAAAAAGGTGGTATCTCCGGAGCATACCGGCGAGAAAATAAAGTTGGCGGATGGTATGGAATCAACGGTAACGGTTTGAGCAATGGTATCGAAACATCCCGATCCTGCAGCTACAATCAATTGTACCGTATAGGTTCCGACCGCTGCATAAACATGTCCGGAGTTTTGAACCGTACTGGTGTTCCCATCGCCGAAATCCCAGTCCCAGGAAATGGGTGTCCCCGAAGATTGATCGGTAAAGTTCATGGGCTGACCCAGGCAGGTTTGTGTATTCGTAAATGCAGCGACTGCAACGGCATTGACCACGACAGGAATAACTACCGTGTGGGGGCATCCCGCCGCATTGGTTGTGGTAAGCGTAACATTATAAGTTCCTGCGGCAGCATAAGTATGAACCGGATTTTGTGCGGTGGATGAATTTCCGTCGCCGAAATCCCAGGCCCAGGTTAGTGCGTTGAATGAACTATCCGTAAATACTGTCGGGTTACCAACACATTCGATACTGAACCCGAAGTTGGACGTAGGGATGGAATCAATCACAATTAAAATGGACGTCGTATCCGGGCAACCGAAATTGGAAGTCGCAATTAGCTGTACCGTATAGGTCCCCGCAGCACCATACGCATGAGTAGGGGTAATGGCTGTGCTGGTATTTCCATCCCCGAAATCCCAGGAATAGGTCACGGCTCCGATCGAATTGTTGGAAAAAATAATATTCTCATTCACACAAGCCGTATCTTTAGAAGGCAGTATGCCTGCAACCGGATTTGGATGGACTGTTACGGTTTGGGTAATACTGTCGACACATCCGTTGGCTGTTTGTATGGTTAGCTGAACGGTGTAGTTGGTATCGACCGTCGGTGCGCTGTAATTTTGATTGGCCGGATTCTGAGCGGTACTGGTATTCCCGTTTCCGAAGGCCCAGGAATAGGTATCTCCCGCCGTAACCGGGCTGGTATTATTAAATGCAACATTCAACGGAGAGCATCCGGTAGGAGGAACTACGGTAAAGGAAGGTTGTGGTAATGGATAGACATCAATAAAAACGGTATCACTAACCACACATCCGAAACTATCAACATCCAGCGTGATCATCTGTTGTCCTGCGGTCGAAAAGGTAACGGCTCCCGGATTAAATACGGTCGACGTAGCCGGAATTCCACTACCGAAATTCCAGTTGTACGAACTTGCTCCTGGAGAAGAGTTATTAACGAAATTCACCGTTAGCGGTTCGCAACCATTCAGTACATCGGGCAAAATATCGGCAATTGGATACGGAATGACCGTTATTAATCCGGGCAAGGTGTCCGCACCACAATAACCATCAACGATAAATTGAACATTGAAGTCTCCTGCCGTCGCATAGGTTTGAGTGTGTGGCCCGGCTGTATTGGATGTGTTTCCATTTCCGAAATTCCAGGAATAGGTGAGGCTGTCGCCCATGGAACTCTGAGAAAACGTTACTGAACTTCCTTCACAAATGGTATCAATAGTCGGAGTAAAAATAGCCTGAACAGCAGGGTGAACGAGTATGGTAACTGTTGAGTCGAATAACCCGCACTGATTAAAGACCCGAAGGCGGATGGTATGGGTCGTTGCCGTATTTCCCGGCGGGGTGACGAATGTTTGTGTCGGAATGGTATCGTTGTTTGTTTGGAAAACATTATCAGCAAACCATTCCGTAGTTAAATTGGCTCCAAAGGCAGAATCAAAGCCGTTAACCTGAAGAGGCGTACACCCTTCCAACGGGTTTACGTACATGAATACGGTAGGAATGCTATCCACAATAATGGCCTGAGAAATCGTATCGCTTCCGCATGCATTGGAAGCGATCAGGGTAATCGTATACTGCCCCTGGTTATAGGTTTGGTTAGGGGGAGTGGTTGTATTGGAGTAATTATTTCCGTTCCCCATATTCCACTGGTAGTTATTACCCGGAGAAGCTCCGGTAGATGAATTATTAAAACTCACTACCTGGGGAGCGCAACCTCTAACACTTCCCAGAGAATTATTAAAATTCGCTACCGGTGGACCTGTAATAATAATAGGACCTACGGTTGCCGTAGAAGAATTACAGCTATTGGAAGCTGTTACGGTAATGGTGAAATTACCGGGTGTATTATAGACATGAGCAGGGGGAGTATACGAAGTTGTTGTAACTGGCGGGGTACCATCTCCAAAGTTCCAGACATAAACATTAGCATTGACCGAAGCGTTTTGAGGGTTTACCGTATGCGGAAGGCATCCGGATGTTTCGGCAATGGGAACGACAAAAGACGCCGAAACGTATTTCTCAAAAACAACGGTAAGTGTTTGTGTAACGACACAACCGTTTGCTCCGGTAGCGGTAAAAGTAACTGTAAACGTACCGTAAGATGAATAGGTATGGGTGTGGTTCCCGGTTGCGGCGGTTGTAAAAACCGGTGATCCGTCACCATAATCCCAACTGAAGGAAACCGCCCCCGTCGTGTTATTCGTGAAGGTAACCGTCTCAAAAGTTGTGGTATCGTTGGGCAACAGGCAATTCATCAGATCGCCGTTTCCGTCATCGCCCGAAATATTAATTACCGGAACCGGCAGTGCCGTAACGGGCAAATTAAACGTATTTGTACATCCTGCGGCATTGGTCATGGTAAGCACTACATTGTACGTACCTCCGGCTGTATAAGCGTGAGTCGGGTTGGCAGCTGCACTGGTGTTTCCATCTCCGAAATCCCAGCTATAAGTCGAATAGGGGTCGTTCCCGGAGGACGTGTTGGTAAAGGTTATTGTGGTTCCTGCACAGGCATTGTTCGGGTTAAATGTGAAGGATGGGTTGGGTATGGGATGTATGATCACGTCTACCGAAAAGGAATCCGTGCATGAGCCGCTGCTATCGTTTGCAACCAGAAGGTAAGTATAGGTTCCGACTGCAGAAATGTTATCGTCGTTTGGAGCTCCGAGCCCGGACGTATTATCAAAAGGCACCCCGTTTACATACCAATCGTAGGTAGCGGTAGACGCATTGGCTCCTGTACTGTTGTTAATAAAGCTGATGGTATTAGGCCCCGGGCCACAGATATCTATGACCGACGGTGTGAACGAAGAATTAATAGCCGGGCAATTAGCTATTAAGGTTCCCGATCCTGAGATCAGGAGTATCATCCAGCACCACTTGACGAAATTGATATGAAAACCCGTTAACTTCATTTATATGAGGTACAAGCATAATACTGTTTTTTTTAGTGAACAGTTGCCTGACCTCAAAAAGTATTGCAAATTTATTTCATTTCTAAAGACCCCTTTTCCTGATAAAACCATAAATAGTGTTGCAAACAACCTCTCTATTCTGTCAGTTCTATCGTTTAAATAGTGGAACCGCTGAGCAAGCCTCCCCGAACATGATTTTTTTAGCGTGATCCTGTAGCCGGTTGGTAAATTCCACAAAAACCGGTTCCGGAATAGGGTGTTTACCACAGCCTTTTACAATCACATTTTTATTGTCGTATTGGCTGAAATCGTGGGCATCGAAAATGTCGTTGAAGATGGCCGTTTCAAGATCGGCCCTGGTTCCCATGACTACTTTTTTAGCAACGGGTTTGAGATGGGAGGTCAGAAGCATAAAAGCCCACAAGGGAATTATAGCGTCCTGAGAACAGAACACATGAACATATTTTCCTTCATAATCGGACCAATCCGTTTGATGAACAAAATCCCGAAATTCTTTTTCGATCAGGATCAACCCCTCATGCAACCCGTCTTTCAAATCAAAAGAAATTCGTTCCCCCGACGGGTAAAATTCATCCAGATTAATTTGAACTAACCCACTTTGTTCAACCCGATTTACTATTCCGTCTTCCATACTTCAAAATTAAACCATTCTCACGAATTAATAAAAACAACTTGTTAGATTGCTAATTTTTAATCTGATTTTAGCTCCTTATAATGGGCTATAAGGATATTATGTCTAATTTTAGCCTTGTAATGAGGAATTTTTATTCCATACTAGTGTGTTGTTTACTTATCTGCTTTGTCCATACATCGTATGGTCAGAGTGATTTTTGTTCCACAGCCACGTCTTACTCTGCCTGTACTTCTGTAGCCGGAACTACCGCAGGAGCTACGGCCAATACAGGATCCGGACAGGATGACTCCTATCTGGCCAGTTATATCTGCGCCGGTTCGATGGAAAACACCGTATGGTATACCTTTACCGCACCCACCACCAATAACTATACACTAAACTGGTGTGCCAACGCCTGTACCAGCGGCTGGGGAATTCAAACCGGGGTATTGACAGGCCCGTGCGGAGGGCCTTACACCAGTTTGGGATGTTCCTACGTAAGTAACGGTACATGTACCGCTTATGATGTCGCTTTAACTGCGGGTCAGCAGGTTTATATTGTCGTTGATGGTGATGCCGGAGACGAATGTAGTTTCACACTGGATGGATGTCCGGTAGCCCTGCCCGTACTTCTGGCATCCATGAACGCCGAATGTGTTGAGGGAGGTGTTCTCCTGCATTGGAGTACCCTTACCGAAATCAATAACGATTATTTTACCATTGAAAAATCACTCGACGCGGAAAATTTTGTCCCCATCGGTATAGTAAATGGTCATGGAAATTCGAAGGAACTCCATCAATACCAGTACCTGGACCGGGATGCCGGAAGCAGTACGGTTTATTATCGCTTGAAACAAACCGATTTTGATGGAGCCTATGAATATTTCAATACCGTATCCACAACATGTGAAAATATGGGCGTTACTATTTTCCCCAATCCGTTTAAAGACGAGTTAACCATTATTCTCCCCAATTCAGATACGTATAAGATTCAAATTACGGATGTACTGGGGAATATTGTCTGGTGCGATCAATTAAGCAATGCCTCCAACCATAAATTACGCCTCGACTTCTTAAATGCACAGGGCGTGTACTTCACATCGGTATATACTGCAACCGACGATTTAATTACGGTACAGAAAATTCTAAAGCAGTAAATCGCTCACATCTCTGTCTGAATTGGTGCGTATTAACCCAGAATATGCTTAAATTTGCATTCTCTTAATTATAATTAAACACAGATATTATGGCCGAGACATTAACAGCAAGCACTTATGGAATTGAAGAAGCTTTAGCAGCTTTGGGATTAAAGGAAATGAACCATGGAACATCAACCGGTTCCGATTTTTTTGGAAATGGTGATGCCATTGCTTCCTATTCTCCAACGGATGGCCGACTGATCGGTAAAGTGACCACAACTACCCGGGCGGATTATGAGAAAGTGATGGCTTCGGCTACGGAAGCATTCAAATCGTTTCGAGCCATTCCTGCTCCCAAGAGGGGTGAGATTGTTCGTCAGTTTGGGAACAAATTACGCGAATTGAAAGAGCCTCTTGGGAAATTGGTATCCTATGAAATGGGCAAATCCCTTCAGGAAGGTTATGGTGAGGTTCAGGAAATGATCGATATCTGTGACTTCGCTGTTGGATTATCACGCCAGTTATACGGTTTAACCATACAATCGGAACGCGTTGAACACGTGATGCGCGAACAATACCACCCTCTCGGTGTGGTCGGTATTATCTCGGCCTTTAACTTCCCTGTTGCCGTTTGGAGTTGGAATACCGCTCTGGCCTGGGTTTGTGGTGATGTATGTGTGTGGAAAGCGTCGGAAAAAGCTCCTTTATGTTCTGTTGCCTGCCAAAATATCATGGCTGAAGTGCTGAAAGAAAATGATCTGCCGGAAGGCGTTTCATGCATCATCAACGGCGATTACCAGGTTGGTGAATTCATGACCACAGACAAACGCATCCCATTAATCTCAGCTACCGGTTCTACCCGTATGGGTCGTATTGTTGGAAAAACAGTAGCCGAGCGTTTCGGAAAATCATTGTTGGAGCTGGGTGGAAACAACGCCATTATCATTACGCCTACGGCCGACCTGAAAGTGGTTGTGCCGGGAGCGGTATTTGGTGCCGTGGGTACTTGCGGACAACGTTGTACGTCAACCCGAAGACTGATCATCCACGAATCGGTTTATGACAAAGTACGTGATGCCATTGTTGGGGCATACCAGCAAATCCGGATTGGAAACCCTCTGGATGAAAATAACCATGTTGGTCCACTCATCGATCAGGATGCTGTAAATACCTACATGAAAGCCATCGAAAAGGCAAAATCAGAAGGTGGTAACATCCTTGTAGAAGGTGGTGTTCTGGAAGGAGAAGGCTATGAAAGCGGTTGTTATGTGAAGCCTTGCATCATCGAAGCCAGCAATCATTTCGAAATCGTACAGGAAGAAACTTTTGCCCCTATCCTTTATTTACTGAAGTATAAAGGTGATGTTGAAAATGCAATTGCTACCCAAAACGATGTGGCACAGGGATTATCTTCCGCCATCATGACCGAAAGCATGAAAGAAGCCCAAAAATTCATGTCTTATGCCGGATCCGATTGTGGCATTGCCAACGTGAACATCGGTACTTCAGGTGCTGAGATCGGAGGAGCCTTTGGTGGTGAGAAAGAAACAGGCGGTGGCCGGGAATCCGGATCCGATGCCTGGAAGATTTACATGCGCAGACAAACCAACACGATCAACTATTCCGATCAACTTCCTTTAGCTCAAGGAATTAAATTTGATCTATAAGTCGATCTTCTCATTAACAACTTTAAGTTACAACCCGCTTTGAAATCAAAGCGGGTTTTTTTATTTTTCAGAAACCAAGACGTAACTGAAAGGCAACTTCTGCGTAAAATATACGTCTTGTACAGTGTACAAGAAGCTTGACTAAACTATACTTCATGAAAAAAATTTACTTTCTAGGCATTTTGTCCCTGATTTTTTCGGCGACAGCTTTTTCACAATCTGACAACGTTCAAAATCCGATAACAGACGAAGAGCGCTTACTGGAAGCAACCATTGTCTGCCTGGATGCCCTCGAAGCTCCTACCAAGTACAATGAGTTTGCCAAGCCGTTCATCAGTATGCCCGGTTTCCCTCAGCCTTCTCCCTCCCTCTCTCATGATGACCTAAGAAATCAAATTAATGCTTATTTCGTTACTCATCCCGAACTAATCGATCAGGTGAGAAAAGAACGAAAAATTGCTCACGATCAATTATACGGACCTCGTCCGTATTAAAAATACTCGCCAACTGCCATGAAAAAAATTACCAAACTTTTCTTTTTAGGTTTATTGAGCCTCTGGGTTACACAGGAAGTAGCCGCTCAAACACCTATTACCGTTTGCCCTCAAATCTCATCTTTTTCCAGCATGACAAGAGGGTACCACTTTACGGCCAATACTACTTTTACGATTTGTGGTGTTTATGTAGAAGATGACATGTCTACTGCGGCCCAAAGTGTAGCCATCGTTCGCTTTACCGCCGGGCCACCACCGGCATATGCCGGAACCACGAACAACTTCGTGACCTTATTCCAAAGCCTGAATTATGTGCCCAATGCCATGATTGCCGTTCCGAACATTACGATCAACCCCGGCGACATCATTGGTGTGTACGGATCCCGTGGCGCAGGTGTTAACAGCTATGGTGCCGCCAATTGTAATGTACTCATTAACGGGATTAACCATACGTTGCAACGAAGCGGTATGCAGTTCAATCTGGCTACACAACCGGGAATGCACGATATCTGGAGTGAAGTGAATTACAGCATCGGCCGTGTTACCATGTACACCAACTGCTGCCCGACTCCGGCAGCCATTCCGGCCATTGCAGGACCTACTTCCGTTTGTCAGGGAGGTACGGCCACTTATACCGTGCCTGCTCAAGCAGGTGCTGTAAACTACACCTGGACTGTTCCGGCAGGTGCTACCATCACCAGCGGACAAGGAACCACCACACTTAATGTTACCTGGAATTCGACCCCCGGCGGACAAATATGCGTAGACTGGACTGATGCATGTGCAACCAGCCCTCAAACCTGTTTGAATGTAACCGTCAACCCCACTCCAACCATGACTACCCCTGCGAACATCACCGTTTGTAACGGAAACAATGTTCCGGCTTCTGCCTTTGTGAGTAATCCTGCTGGAGGCACATTTACCTGGACCAACTCCAATACCGCTATCGGTCTGGCAGCTTCAGGTTCTGGAAATACGCCTGCTTTTACCGCCACCAATACCGGTGGTACTGCGATTACGGGTACCATTACCGTTACACCTACTGTCGGTGGTTGTGTCGGAACTCCTGTTTCCTACACCGTTACCGTGAATCCTACACCTACGGTTAACGTCCCTGCCAATGCAACCTATTGTACCGGCGATGCTGTGCCGGCTTCTGCCTTTACCAGCAACGTAGCCGGAGCTACATACACCTGGACCAACTCCAATACCGCCATTGGTCTGGCGGCTTCGGGTTCTGGAAATACCCCCGCATTTACAGCGGCAAACCCTGGTGCTACACCAATTACGGGTACCATTACCGTTACGCCTTCGGCTAACGGGTGCACCGGAACTCCGGTTACTTACACCATTACGGTGAGTCCTACGCCAACCATGACTACTCCTGCGAACATCACCGTTTGTAACGGAGACAACGTGCCGGCTTCTGCTTTTGTGAGTAATCCTGCTGGGGGCACATTTGCCTGGACCAACTCCAATACCGCCATCGGTCTGGCGGCTTCAGGATCGGGGAACACCCCTGCTTTTACCGCTACCAATACCGGCAGTACTGCAATTACGGGAACCATTACCGTTACACCTACTGTAGGATCTTGTGTCGGAACTCCTGTTTCCTACACCATTACCGTGAATCCTACACCTACGGTTAACGTCCCTGCCAATGCCACTTATTGCCCTGGTGATGCCGTGCCTGCTGCTGCTTTTACCAGTAACGTAGCAGGAGCTACATTTACCTGGACCAATTCCAATACCGCCATCGGTCTGGCGGCTTCGGGATCGGGAAACACCCCCGCTTTTACTGCTACTAACTCCGGCGGTACCGCTATCTCTGGCACCATCACCGTAACCCCTTCGGCTAACGGTTGTACCGGAACTCCGGTTACATACACCATCACCGTGAATCCTACACCTGCCGCTCCTACAGCTACCAGCGTGACCATCTGTCCGAACAACTCGGCTACCCTTACTGCTACGGCTCCGGGTGGAACCTATGAATGGTATGATGCGGCTGTGGGCGGTAACTTACTCACTACCGGTGCTTCCTACACCACACCGGTGCTTGCAGCCAATGCAACCTACTACGTACAAACCACACTCAACGGATGTGTCAGTCCAAGAACAGCTGTTACCGTTACCATTGCTCCTGCTTTGGTCGTGAACGCAGGTCTGGATGATACCATCTGCAGCGGTAATTCCTACAACCTGGCTGTGAATCCAAACGGTGCTGGCTATTCCTACTCCTGGGATGAATTACCCGGAAACCTCGGATTCTCAACCATCTTCAACCCTACCGTATCGCCTACTTCAACAACTACTTATGTGGTAACCGTTACCGATGCCAACAACTGTGTGGGCGACGATAGTGTGACCATTTATGTAAACCCTCTGCCTACAGTGACCGTTCCGGCCAATGCCACCTATTGTAACGGAGATGCCGTACCGGCTTCTACCTACACCTCGACACCTGCGGGAGCCACATTCAACTGGACCAACTCCGATCCGACCATCGGGTTAGCAGCTTCAGGAACAGGAAATACCCCGGCCTTTACGGCCACCAATACTACCGGTTCACCGGTAACGGCTACCATCACCGTTACGCCAACAGCTAATGGTTGTACCGGTTCTCCTGTAACGTATACCATTACGGTAAACCCTACGCCTGCAGTGACCGTTCCAACCAATGCCACCTACTGTAATGGCGATGCTGTTCCTGCCTCTGCCTATACCTCAACACCTGCGGGGGCCACATTCAGCTGGACCAACTCCGATCCGACCATCGGGTTGGCAGCCTCAGGAACTGGGAACACCCCTGCTTTTACCGCTACCAATACCGGCGGAGCTCCGGTAACAGCAACCATTACCGTTACACCGGCAGCTAACGGATGTACCGGTACGCCATCGTCGTATACAATTACCGTGAACCCAACCCCAACCATAACTGCACCGTCTAACATCACAGTGTGTAATGGTGACAATATTCCGGCCTCCTCCTTTAGTTCCACTCCTGCCGGAGGAACATTTAACTGGACCAATTCCAACACGTCTATCGGATTAGCGGCTTCAGGAACAGGGAACACACCTGCTTTTACGGCAGTAAATACCGGTAATGCTCCCGTAACGTCTACTGTTACCGTAACGCCTACTGTAAACGGATGCGCCGGAACACCTGTAACATATACGATTACCGTTAACCCCGGGGCTGCAGCAAATGTTCCGGGTAACTTAACCGTTTGTGACGGTGACCTGGTTTCTGCCATCAACTTTACCAGTACTCCTGCAGGCGGAACATTCGTCTGGACCAACTCGAACGGAGCTATCGGTTTAGGCACTTCAGGAACAGGGAATACCCCTGCATTTACTGCTACCAACACCGGAGCAGGACCGATTTCCGGCACTATTACCGTAACTGCTACTGCCAATGGCTGTCCGGGAGCACCTTCTGCATTTACCATAACCGTTAACCCTACCGTAACCGGTTCTTCAAACATCTCGATCTGTCAGGGAGACAGCATCCTGATCGGGGGAACCTACTACAATTCGGCCGGTTCATACATTGACACGTTATCTACTCCTGCCGGATGTGATAGTATCGTAACTTACAATTTAACGGTAAATATTGTTTCCGTATCCACCACCAATGTTGTGATTTGTTTGGGCGACAGTTCCCAATTAGGCGGTACCACTACCTGGTATTCAACAGCAGGAACGTATCCGTTTACCTATACCAGTGCAGCAGGGTGTGATAGTGTTGTGATCTTTAACCTATCCATCGATTCGGTTCCGTTCATTAACGTGTACGCCGATGATTATTTCCTGAACCTGGGAGAATCTACCCAATTGACGGCTTATACCGGACAGCCGAATTCCACATACACCTGGCATCCGCCTACCGGACTGGATTGCATCATTTGCCAGTACCCGAATGCCACTCCTCCGGAGAGCATGTGGTACTACGTAACAGTAACCAACTCCAATGGCTGTACCAGGGTTGACAGTGTTTATATCGAAGTTGATCCGACAACCAACATCTATATTCCAAACATCTTCTCTCCAAATGATGACGGTCAGAATGATGTGTATTATGTTCGTGGAAAAGGTGTTGAACAATTTAACCTGTACATCTATAACCGCTGGGGACAAGTGGTTTTTGAGTCGCACGACATCAATGACGGCTGGGACGGAACCAAGGACGGAAATATGTTGAATCAGGGTGTATTTGTCTATAAGCTGGATGTGACCATGTATAATGGTGACCGATACGAAGAAACCGGTAACATAACCTTAATCCGATGATGAAGAAGAGCTCCATATTTCTGGCGATGTTGTGTTCGGCCATAATCGGGTTCGGACAGGACATCCATTTCAGTCAATTCATGAATTCGTCGTTTCTGTACAATCCGGGCCAGACCGGATTGATCAACGGCGATCATCGGGCACTGCTAAATTACCGTACTCAATGGAGCAGCATTGCTTCCCCGTATAAAACCTACTCATTCACCTATGATACCCGCGTGTTCAAGAAAGAGATGAACAAGGCTCAAATGGGATTGGGGATTGGTTTTTACAAGGATGTGGCCGGTGATACGGAATTCGGCACAACATCGATTACCCTTGCGACTAGTGCTCTTCTGAAGCTTGACGACATCAATCGTTTATCCGTGGGATTACAGGGAGGCGTGATGCAAAACTCGATCAATTCGAACATGCGTTGGGTGAACCAGTACGATGGAAACGGCTACGATGCCACCATCAATTCCGGGGAAACCGGAGCTTTTAATTCCACCCCGTTTGTTGGTGATTTTAATGCCGGTATTGTCTGGAATTACGGAACCTCCGAATCGACGATCACATCAAACGACCTGTTCAGCATGCAGGCGGGATTAGCTGTCAGCCACATCAGCCGTCAGCGCATCAAGATCACGGACTTTGATGAAAAATTATACAACCGGTTTACGTTGCACGGTAAAACATTCATCGGGCTCAAAAACAGCCCTTATGCTGTTGTTCCCGGGTTCTTGTGGGAGAAACAAGGTCCTTCGAGCGAGCTTTTATTCGGGTCCTACTTCAGAAGTAAGTTGAAAAACGAATCGCGTTATACAGGAATCTTTAAGGAAAGTGCTTTGGCATTCGGAATTTTCTACCGTTTTGGCGATGCGTTCGTTCCTAAGCTCTCTCTGGAGATGATGAACTTTAACCTGGGCGTGAGCTACGATTACACGGTTTCCGGATTAGGTGGACCTACAGGAGGTAATGGTGGTCTTGAAGTATCACTGCAATACATTGTTCCTGTAGAAATGCGTTACGGAAAAGGCACCACTCCGAAAATGTATTAATTCACGATTACTTTTCGGGTAATCGGTTCTCCGTTCAACAGCGTTTTAAGCAAGTAGAATCCTTTAGGAATTTCCTTCAGGGTATACTGGCCGTTCTGAAATACATCTGCTTCCAGTGTAAGTATTTTTTCTCCGCTCAAATTGAACAGTTCAACGTTTTCCGCTTCGGCCGATTCGTCCAGGTAAATGGTAAGATCCCCGTTGTAGGAAGGTACCGGATAAACTTTGAAAAAAGAATCCGAATCCTTCACATCAAAGGTAGAAGTCATGTTCCAATGATCGTTGGCAACTGTTCCTCCCCAAATCACGGTAGCCAGATAGGGGTTGTCGATAAACGGATTACGATTCCCTTGTTCCGTTTCCAGGATGTTGTTTCGGTTGGTCTCATAGGTTGAAACATCATCCTCGGCATTCCATTGAAGGAAAAGGGTGATCATACTGGGATCAATACTCACCGAAGAGCCTACCCCAACATTGGACGGCAGGCATTGACTGGAGTATCGCAAATACATATACATCATCATGCGGGCAACATCTCCTTTCCATTCATTACCCGGATACCAGTTCGATCCAACCGTTCCGGCATTACCGCTTCCGGTGGCAAATTTCTTACTGCCTCTGTTATTGTTCATCTGAACATCTGAACACCGGATGTGATGGGCATCTGCACCCGGGCCAACAGTACCCAGGTCGGGAGTTCCCAATGATTTTGCATACACATGTTCCCGGTTCCACTGGCCGTTATTACCACCATAATTGGTTTTGATCCGGGTCCGGTCGGTTACTACGTTGTTATCCCCATCATTATATCCGTAGATCAACAGTACTTTATTGGAGTTTGCCGGGTCCAGATCGGTCTGCTGCAAAACAGTCCAAAGGTCGTTATACTGAAGTTGCGTGGTATGTGTATTGATGATCTTCTGAGCCAGTTCAGCCTTCAAGGCCATTCCTGTCAGAGTTAAATTAACATCATTGTAATAGGTGGGAACCTGAGCTTCGACAAGAATTCCCGAGATAATAAGAGCAATTAAGCCTGTCCATTTCTTCATAACATCCTAAAATTACGGATTAATTATTAATTCAAAACTTCCGAAGAAGGCTGATTTATCCCTTTTATTTTATTATTTTCGCGGGACATGAAAAGCTATCTTTTTTTAAGCATTACCGTATTGTTTTTATTGTCAGGTTGTTCTTCCGATTCCGGTCAGAAAGAAGTTCAGGATGATGCTGCGATCGAACTGGCTCAGGGCCGGTGGCTGCTTCATTTCAAGTTAACGGATAACCACATCATACCTGCCAACTTTAACCTCAACAAGATCGGAGATCGTTATGCTGTTGAATTCACAAACGGTGATGAAAAAATTGCTGTAAATGATATCACCATCGACCATCGGACGATCAAGATTTTCGATCCGGTTTTCAATACCTGGTTCGAAGGAGAATTGATCAACGAAAAAACCATCCGGGGAACGTGGTACAAGAACGATAAAAGCTACACCATTCCGTTCGAAGCCTATCAGACCGACGATAAGCGGTTTGTAAGAGAACTTGTGCCTCCTTCTGCCGATTTCAACGGGAAGTGGGAAGTGGATTTTAGTAAGGACTCCGAAGAGGATCACTACAAGGCAATCGGCCAGTTTGAGCAAAAGGACAATTACCTGACCGGAACATTCATGACGGAAACCGGTGATTATCGCTTTCTGGAGGGGAATGTATACGGAGACAGTGCCTTTTTATCCTGCTTTGACGGTGCTCATTTGTTCCTGTTTGAAGCTCAGATGAAAGGAGATTCCATGTCGGGGAAATTCTGGTCGGGAACACACTGGCAGGAACCCTGGGTTGCCGGGAGAAATGAAAATTTTGAGCTGACCAACCCCGATTCCCTCACCTTTTTAAAGGAAGGATACGATCGCCTGGCATTTACTTTCCCTGATACTCATGGCGATTCCGTTTCATTGAGCGATGAAAAATACAAGAATAAGGTTGTGATCGTTAACATTATGGCGCCCTGGTGCCCGAACTGTAAAGACGAAACAGCCTACCTGAGTAAATTATACAAGAATAACCACGACAAAGGGTTAGAGATCATTGCGCTCTCTTTTGACAATTCCAGTGACTTTGAGGTTGCGAAGAAAAACATCGAAAAGATCAAAGCGCATTTTGCTGCGGATTATGACTTCCTGATTGCCGGCGAGTCCAGCAAAATTGTTGCCGCCAAGGCGTTGCCTATGCTTAATCACATCATGTCGTATCCGACATCCATATTCATCGACCGGAAAGGAAACATCCGCAAGATCAGAACAGGCTTCTACGGCCCCGGAACGGGAGAGTATTACCTCCGTTACACGGAACAAACGGACAATCTCGTCGCTAAATTATTGGAGGAGCAGCCCTAAAAGGTGATTGTTTTGATCAGGGCCTCTTGCTCTCGCAGGAACTCTTTTTTATCAAACTGGGGGGCATAAACATAACCATCCAGGCAAATTACCCGATTACGTTTTTCATCAACCAGTGAATAATTCACATAAGGTCCGCCCATAAAATCGCCTTCCATGTACCACAAACCTCTGAGTTCATTTAAATAAACTCCGTTGAGGCTCACTTCCTTCTGATTAGGGACATATTCCTCGTAAGACTGCATGTATGACCCTTCGGCAGCTCCGTTTACGTATTTTTTGGTGTAGGCATTACGCTGTTTAACCAGTTCACTGACGTAAAAGGTGCTGTCGCTGGTGTATGGATAGGTGTAGATGAGTATACCCTGGCTAACCTGATGGCCACCGATACTCTTTTCCTTACGGAGCCAGATAAAATCGTCGGATTCTTTGGCTACAACATACAACTCATCGATGTTGATTCCCAGCTGGAATTTCTCTTTTACATATTGTGCATTTTTACTGTTAGCGTTAATCCTATACTTAGCCTGTAAACGCTCCAGTTCCTTGTCGTTGAAGTAATCGAGCAACACCTCTCTGTTGTTGCTGATGGTTTCCGAGGCCAGCAGATCGGTTGGGGCGGTAATGGTGATCACTAACTGCGAATTGGCCCATACATCTTTGGTAATGGTCAATTTCATTTTGCTGGCCGGATCTATCTTAACCATAAGGATATTCCGGATGGTATGAAATATCCGGTCGAACGAACGGTGCTGCACCTGAATCAGGTTGAATTTAGCCTCCCGTTGCGGTAATCCGACCTGTTCGGACGAAAAGATACGTTTGATCGTGTCGCCGGTTAGCCGGTTATAGCAGGAAGTATCTGCCACAATGAGCAGATCGCCAGCCTTTCCGGTACAGTTAGGCAGGACGCGCTCATTCATGTCTTCACAGGATAGTAATATCAGGAAAGTAAAAAATGAGCTTAATAGGAGTAAGTTGCGTTTCGTCATCCTTTCGGTTTAATTCTGATTTTGGTACCCAATTTCAGGTTTTTAGAATCAATATCCTGATTCAGTTTCTGTATTTGTTCAACGGTAACTCCATCGTACATATTGGCTATATCCCATAAATTATCTCCTTCTTTCACAACGTGGTAGTAATACTCGCCATCGTACTTCGGCTGGGTTTTCTGCGCATCAACCTCTGCTTTCTTCTGATTTTGAACTGCATAGCTCGATTTGGCATAGATATATAACTTTTGTCCGATCCGAAGGCGATCGCTGTATAAATTGTTCCAGTCTTTAATCTGACTGACGCGACAATGGTATCGCTGTGCGATCTTACCCAGCACGTCGCCGCTCTTAACCGTATACACGATCGCATCTCCCCGCGTTTCAACGTTTACCGGTTTGTTTTGCGCAGCGGCAATGCTATCTTTTCTATCCTGTTCCGTTTTCATTTGATAGATCAGCTTTTCGTTAGCCAAAAAATCGCCGATCTTTTCCGTTGGTAAACAGAGGGTGTTTGCTCCTTTGAAATTCGGGATAAAATTCTGGTTATATGTTGGATTCAGGTATTCGAGGTATTCCACAGGAATATCCAGAAATTCTGATAACTGCGTAAAAGAAACGTGATCGTTAACAGCAACCGTATCTTTTTTAAAGCAGGAAATATCCGGTTGTTTTGGGAAAATATTATGTTCCGAAGCGTAGCTCATTACGTAATTTACAGCAATGAATGCCGGCACATAACCCCTGGTTTCTCTCGGTAAGAAATTCCTGATCTCCCAGTAGCTGGTTTTTCCTTCGGCTCTCCGGATGGCTTTATTCACATTTCCGGGGCCACAATTATATGCGGCAAGTGCCAGGTCCCAGTCGTTGTACATTTTGTAGAGGTCTTTCAGGTAACGACAGGCTGCATCGGTCGATTTGTAAACATCACTGCGCTCATCGTGATAGGAACTGGTTTCCAGTCCGTACATTTTTCCGGTTTTGTACATGAACTGCCATAACCCTGTTGCGCCCACCCTTGATTTGGCTTTGGGGTTCAGGGCCGACTCAACGATAGGCAGGTATTTTAACTCGAGAGGAATCCCGTATTTGTCAAGATTTTCTTCAAAAATGGGAAAATAAACGGGCGCTAAACCCAGCATTTTTGCCGTAGTCTTTTTTCTTCGCTTGGCGTACAGGTTGATGTAGCCATCCACATAGTGATTATACACCAGGCTGAATGGAGTACGGGCATTTAATTCCTGGAAACGCTGATAATAAGTGAGGCTGTCGAAAGTAGGAACGGAATCGGCAGCATACCCGTAAGTATTCAGTTCGGCTTTTTTATCATTGAAACCCAGGCTTTCAAAATAGCCCGTTGCCATCATGCTGTCTATGATTGCCAAAACCGGATCATCATCCTGAAACAATGCTTTGATGGAATCTTTCCGGCTGACGGTATTTTCCTGTGCAACAGCAAAAACAGTAACAGAGAACAAGAGGCATGTTAAATAAAATTTCATCGTTTTTTAGACGTTGTATTAGTTCATGTTGCTCATCAGGTAGGCAGAAAAAGCGAGCAATCCTTGTTCGTCAAAGCTTTTCCCCATGACCTGAACTCCAAAAGGCAACCCATTGGAGTGTTGTCCCAGCGGGAGTGAAATGGCCGGTATCCCTGCGAGCGGAGCCTGAGCGGTATAAATATCTTCCAGATACATTTTGATCTGATCATCGTTCTGTTTCCCCAGTTCAAACGGGGTATGCGGAGATGTCGGTGTAAGAATGTAATCGTATTCATTCAGAACACTTTCCGTTTTTTCCTTAATTAAGCGGCGTACCTTCTGGCCTTTGGCGTAGTAAGCATCGTAAAAGCCGGCACTTAAAACGTAAGTTCCCAGCATAATTCGTCGCTTCACCTCCCTTCCGAAACCTTCGGTACGGGATAATTTATACGTACTTTCCAGGTCTACGGCATTCGGACTCCGGTAACCGTAGTGGATGCCGTCGAAGCGAGCCAGGTTGGAAGAAGCTTCGGCTGTGGTAAGCACGTAATACGTTGGCACCAGGTAGTCGAGGTATTCGAATTCGGACGCTTCGACCGTATGTCCCTGAGCCTGAAGTTGCCCAACAATTTCGTAAAAGCGTTCCTTCACTTCCGGATCGAGGCCGTCGTTCTCGATGTAGCTTTTGAAATAGGTTAGTTTGAGTTTTTTATCGAGGGTTAAATTTTCGGTTAGCTGAGGTACTTCCCGTTTGGAGCAGGTCGTATCAAATTCATCTCCACCGGAGATCACTTCCATGATCGCGGCCACATCATGCACATCATGCGCAAAAGGGCCAATCTGGTCGAATGACGACGCGTAGGCGATCAGTCCCCACCGGGATACTCTTCCGTATGTCGGTTTCAGTCCGACAAGATTACAAAAAGAAGCCGGCTGACGAACAGATCCTCCGGTATCGGAACCTAAACTGGCCAAGCATAAATCGGCCTGAACCGCTACGGCTGAACCTCCGGAAGAACCTCCGGGGACTTTGGTAGGATCCAGAGCATTTTTTACCGGGCCATAAGCCGAATTTTCGTTGGAGCTTCCCATGGCGAATTCATCGCAATTGGTTCTCCCGATGATGATGGCATCTTCGGCCAACAGACGTTCAACGGCCGTTGCGCTGAACAGTGATTCAAACCCTTCGAGTATTTTGGAAGAAGCAGAAACGTGATGGTTTTTATAACAGATGTTATCTTTGATGGCCATAACCATTCCGGCCAGTTTCCCTGCCGTTCCGTTGGCTATTTTCCCATCCACTTCTTTGGCTTTTGTCAAAGCATCGCCGGTGAACACTTCCAGGAAAGCATTCAGGTGTTTATGCTGCTCAATACGGTTCAGGTAGGTTTCTACCAACTGAACACAATTGGTTTCACCGGAAGCGATAGCTTCCCTCACCTCATTGAGAGACCGATAAACTTTTTCCATTAAGAACTATAAGAAATTTTACCTCAAGGTAACTACGTACGAACGACGTATCAGTTTAACTTTTCTTTTTCCTTGTCTTCAGCGCCTTTTTCACCCTCTTTCATGCCATCTTTAAACTCCTTGATGCCGGATCCCATTCCACGCATTAACTGAGGGATTTTTTTACCTCCGAACAGCAACAATACGATGGCGATGATCAAAACTATTTGCCATGGGCCAACAAATCCTAATAATATAGTGTTCATGCTTCTAAATTTTTATCGCTCCGACAGCTGTCGGAATAGGCGATACATTGCTTACAAAGTTACGAAACATTTTGATTTAGTCTCCTAAACCATAAAATTAAACCTAGCGATAACAGGATGCTGATCAGGTAATAGATGTAAGCATAAGGATTCCCTTCGAACAGAATCTCATCGTTCATCAGTTCCGGCATCAGGTAGCTCATCAGGACCACGCTGCCGTTGTTAATGAAATGCCCGACAATCGGGATCCACAACGATCCCGACCAATAGAAGACATACCCAAAAACGACACCGAGAAGCATCCGGGGAAAAAAACCGAAGAATTGCATGTGCAATGCGCTAAACAGGATAGCCGTGATCCAGATTCCCCAATGCGGATTATTGAACCACTGCACAAACGATTTCTGAATCACCCCCCGAAAAAGCAGTTCTTCGCCGACAGCAGGCACAACGGCTATGATGATCATCACATAGACCAGGCTTCCGGCACCATCAATACTTAAGAAAGCGTTGATCAGTTCGGCCGCTTGATCTTCCTGTTGCCGCATCCAGGCTTCCAGTCCCGAGAGGAAATCCGGCAACACCATGTCAGCATTGACCGCCGTAATCCAAGATACTGCCGGTGCCGAAGCAAGCATCAGAAGAATAACCAGCACATAATTCATCGATTTGGATGGAGCCTTTAATCCGAGCTGCTTCCCCCATTTTTTGGAACGGATCAGGCCATAAACAATCGGAGGAACCACAAATACCCCAATAGCACTACACAGTTGGATGAGTTTCAGCCCTTCCACAACCACCGGATCGGAGAGGTTTTCGATGTTCAGTACGGCCATACCGTAAAGCACAACGGCAAGCACACCACCGATAAGCGTAAACAGGATGAGTGATACGCCACAAAGCAACAGAATTAACAACAGTTGCATGTAGGGTTTACTGGTTATTCCTTCTCGAATTGACATGATATTGTATTACCTTTGTGATCTTAAACGATGGCAGTAAAGATAGGAAATATTGAATTGGGAGACTTCCCTTTGTTGCTTGCACCCATGGAGGATGTGAGTGATCCGCCGTTCCGGGCCTTGTGCAAGGAAAATGGTGCCGATCTGATGTATACGGAATTCATTTCAAGTGAGGGGCTGATCCGGGATGCGGCCAAGAGTGTTCAAAAGCTCGACATCTTTGAATATGAGCGGCCGATCGGAATCCAAATCTTCGGAAGCGATATCGAATCCATGAAAATAGCGACGGAAGTTACGGCTCAGGCCAATCCCGATATCATCGACATCAACTACGGCTGCCCGGTGAAAAAAGTCGCCTGCAAAGGTGCGGGATCCGGCATTTTGCAGGATATCCCGAAAATGGTGAAAATGACCGAAGCCATTGTAAAAAGCACGGATTTGCCGGTTACCGTAAAGACCCGTTTAGGCTGGGATGAAAATACCAAGTACATTGTTGAGGTGGCCGAAAGACTGCAGGATATCGGCATCAAAGCCATCTCCATTCACGGCAGAACCCGCAAGCAGATGTACAAAGGTGAAGCCGACTGGACCCTGATCGGCGAAGTAAAGAACAACCCCCGCATGCACATCCCGGTATTTGGAAACGGCGATGTGGACAGTCCGGAAAAAACGGTAGAAATGAAGAACCGGTTCGGTGTGGATGGCATCATGATCGGCCGGGCAAGCATCGGTTATCCCTGGATCTTCAATGAGATCAAGCATTACATGAAAACGGGAGAGCACCTGCCGGAACCGACATTAAGTGATCGTATCACGGCCGCCCGCCGCCACCTGGAGATGTCGGTAAAATGGAAAGGCGAAAAATTAGGCGTGCTGGAAATGAGGCGGCATTATGGCAATTATTTCAAAGGTATTCCGAACTTCAAGGAACATCGTATTAAGCTGGTGAGCCACGACGATGCTTCCGACGTGTTTGCTGCATTGGATGAAATTGAATCTATATTTACCGTATGAAAACTTTCCTTTTATTCTGTCTTTTGGCCATTCTGATTTCGTGCAGCAAGCAGGAAAGTTGCTGGTGTAATGCGGGTGATGGTGAATACCGGTACCTTCCCAGTTACAGTTCAACAACCGGATTTGGTCATTCGGGTGACCTGGAAGAAGAATGTAATCTGGAAGAGCGTATGCTTACCGAAAATGTGGGAAGTGCCGCTTACTGTGAGTTAAGGTAATTAGCCGATAATCTTCTTCAACATCATCAATTCATTCCTTTCGAGGGTATCCAGTTCGTGATCAGCCATAAACACCTCTTCCATTTCTTTATAGATTTTCTGCTTGGACGCTTCGTCGGCAAAATAGGAATCCTGATAAGAAGTAATGATTTCAATATGCTGGTAATCGTTCTGATCTTCGTACAGCTCGTGGGCTTTTTCGAAAGCTTCTTCTCCCACCTTTTTCTTGATCACCTTTAGCTCCCGTGCGCTTTCATCGAAGTCGGCATTAGCCGCAAAGATCAACACAAACGCTAAAAATTCGTTGTAACTCAAATGTTCCATAACAATCTATTTGAAGCATAAATGTAGCGAATTTATCCCACTAATTTTTACCATTTTAGTTACAGAATTGGATTTATGAAACCTCTTTCGGGGAATGATGGGCAGAGAACTGAGGACTTTTAAATGCGATCACAATAATCCCGCTTTTCATAGCGTTTTGCTTGGGTGAAAAAATTTACGGCAGCAGTACAAGGAATTATCGGGGCATTTCGACGTGATCGCAGTTTTACGGTTCATGGCA
>JAGQZT010000121.1 GCA_020435335.1 Flavobacteriales bacterium
AAAACTGAAAGGCACTTGGGTTGAGCTGTACTTCCACCAGGTCTTCCGTATCGTGTTCGTCCTCAATTTCACCGAAAATTTCCTCGATGATGTCTTCGATGGTCAGGATCCCGGATGTTCCGCCAAACTCATCCACTACTACGGCTACACTTCGGCGCTCCTTAATACTCTTTTTGAGCAAATCGTTGGCAGTCATCACTTCCGGAACGGTGGAAACCGGCAACAAAATGGATTTAATGGATTCGGGCCGTTTAAACAGCTCTTTGGAATGCACATATCCGATGATGTTGTCGATGGAATCACGAAAGATCAGGATCTTCGACAACCCCGTTTCAACGAATTTTTGTTGCAGTTCCTGAATAGAAGCCTCCACGTTCATGGCAATGATTTCCGTACGGGGAATCATGCACTCGCGCACCTTGACATCAGCAAAGTTCAACGCATTCTTGAAGATCTGTATCTCAGAATCCACTTCTTCTCCTTCATCCTGCACTTCCTGAATATTGGATACAAAATCTTCCAGATCGATCTTGGAAAATGCCAGATCACTTTCTGAGGTGTCAATCTTAAAGGCTTTCAGGATCACATTGGAAATCCCAACCGTAATATACGTAAACGGGTAAAGGATGGCATAAACAATCGCAATTGGAACCGCCGCAATGGTTAATACGGTGTTGGGGTTGATGCGAAACAAGGCCTTGGGAAGGAATTCCGCAAAGAACAGCACCAGCAGGGTAGAAATCAGGGTCTGTAACAAAAGGATAACCAACTCATTTCGAGTAAGGTATTCGATCAGAACGGGTTCGAGGATCATCGCCATCAGCATACTGTATATAACCAATGCGATATTGTTTCCGAGTAACATCGCCCCGATGAACTTGGCTGGTTTTTTCAGAAAATAGGATAAAATCCTGGCCGTGAAATTACCTTTGGTATTATCGAGTTCAATTTTCAGTTTATTAGCCGAAACAAAAGCGATCTCAATACCCGAGAAGAATGCCGAAGCACTCATGGCCAACAATAGGAACAACCAAAATAATGATGTCATTCAATTCAATTTCTATTCTAAAAGTAAGAGTTTATTTCGACATATTCTGCAAACGTTTCAACTGACGTTTCCGTACAAAAAACAGAATGAATGCCACTACCGAGAAAAAGTAGAAAAACAAAGCGTCTTCCACTGCAGTAAATATCAAATGATACGTAGCAATTAAAAAGGTGAGTATCCCGATCACCAACCACATGAGTTGTAAAAACTTAACGACTTTGAGCATAACTAATTCTGAACGGCGCTGCTGTCCGTTTCTTCTTTAATGTTTATGGTTCCTTTTATTTTATGAATCTTCCATTTACTGAAGTCTTGATTCGCCTCCATACCTTCTCCCATAATGATCTCATCCTGTGTAGTGATCTTCACAAACTCGTCGGAGTAAATTTTGGCCGAGTCTTCATTCCAGATCAAATGTTCGGTATTGAGTTTTTCTCCTTTATCGTTGATCACCACGACATCATCCTTAGCTTCCATCACCCGTTCCCCGACCCGGTGAATGGCATAATTGGACGTAAGGGTCGAGATCACCTGAACAAGGCTGTCGTAAAACAGTACTTTTATCCCTTCCCGCATTTCGATATACTTATTCTCTTCCGTGCCGTACTCTTCCATCAGAGGCGCCGTAACCTTCACTTTCACATCGGATTTCTCGGAATAGATCAGCTCCACATTTCTCCCCTTATTGATCGGGATTTTCTCTTGTTTGGTTAACGACTCCACTTGTTCAACATCATTTACACAAGAAAAAAGTATCCCGATTGCTAAAAGCATCGGGATACCGGTTATGATGATGTTATTTTTGTGAGTCAAATGCTATTGTTTGGTACGAACCGTTGTTGTTTCTCCGATCCAGCAATCACAGGTATAAGAATCTCCGTCTTTTACCGAATAGAAGAATACATCTTTAGTAACCGGATAGGTTGCGGAAGCTCTGGCTATTTTTTTGTTGGCTTCATCCGCCACGCTGCTATCCATCGACTTCGCTTTGGAATACTTGTCAACTGCCGCCCAGTACGCACCATATTTACCCAGTTTACCGTCGTCGCATGATGATGCACTGTACATGTAGGCATCACCGATAACCATATAAGGTTCACCCCATCCACTCTTGTATCCGGCGGCTTTCAGCGCATAGCTTTTCGCTGAAGAATAGCTTTTGGCGTACAGGTAAGCTTCGGCAACACTCAGGCTGTACTGAGCACGATCCTCATCTGTTTCAGCCATGTCCAATGCTTTTTTAAAGAATTCGATGGCTTTGTCGTAGTCTTTCTTACCCAGGAACAATTTACCCATACCTTCGGCACCTTCGGAAGACGGCTCCAGCTTGAAGTAAGCTTCGGCAACCTGAGAGAACACGTCTGCTTCATAGCATTTTTTGATCTTCAATAACTTGACGGTTCTTCTCAACCAGTCCACATCTTCTTTGTGGGCCTCAAAATTTTTCTCGGCCATAGGAACCAGCGTCTCACAAGTCAGGTAAGGACCTGTTACATTTGTAATTTTCTCTAGTGCTTCCGCATACTTGTCGGCATATTTACCATCAGCATTGGCTGCACAGATAGCGGCCAGTTTTTCGTAAATTTCAACTACTTCTTCGGCTGTTTTCTTGCCTTCTTTTTCCATGTTAATGGTGGCAAACATCAGAGCTACAACCGTACCCGCCTGAGATTGGTTTCCACAACCATCAACCGATTCATTCAGAATGGCAAATGTTTCTTCCTTTTGATCAGTTCGGTGAACCAGCATGGACTGTCCCTTGTATCCGAGAACAAAACACTTTTGCCCGAACATTTCTATCCTTCGGTCGTAAATGGAGAACATCGTATCCAGATACAATTGCTTGGTCGCTTCATCTTTGGCATCCTTGGCCAGGTTCTCATACAATTTAACCCCGTTAATATATAAGGTCTTTTGCGACTTCGGGCACACATTGTATGCCACCCGCCATAATTTCAGCGCCAGTTTCTCATCGTTGCCCATATAATCTTTGTAGATCAGGTGTTCGATACATTTAACACTATCTTCTGGTGTTGCTCCGTAATCTCCTTGTGCAAAGCTTGTCAGGCTCAGCATGAATCCCGCGATAATAAATGTTAATCTTTTCATCGTTAGTCGTATTTTCTTTTTTGGAACCATATTGCATTAATAGTGACTCCTACATTAAAATTTAAAAAGTTTTCTTTTACCAAACCGTTGTCCATCGTACCCCTGCTACCGTATTCTATTCCCAGGTTTAAGCGGGGATAGGTGAACTCCGATCTTCTAACCGGTAACCCAATACCAAATGTTATGCCATATTCACTCCAGTCGGTATTATTGACCGCAAGATAAGAAGATGCGTATCGTATTCCAAATCTGTAAGCCATTCTCTGGTAATATTTCCTGCCATCCCAGCTTGGAATAAACTGCCCGCCAATGGCTATCGATTGGCTGGACTGATAAGAATAAAGTGTATCTGATGATTGAATGGCTCCCCAATTGGCAGACCGATAATCTGCGGCAATCAACCATTTATTTTCTTTCTCCAGGGAGAACCCAACACCCAGTTTAGACGGCAAGCGGGTTACATCGTTGGTGTTTTCATCAAAACTGGTTGTATCTTTCAGCGTACCGAAGTCGATATTTCCTTTGAAGGTTCTGAGCAGTGTAGTTGATGTCGTATTGAGGTCGGCAGCCAGGTCGTAGGTAACCCCGAAGGTTAAACTAAATTCGTCTTTCTCCTTATCTTCATTACGTTTAATGAATTTCTTCTGGTATTGCAACCCGAGTGACCCCCCGAAATCCGCTACGGACACATCTTTCAGCTTCCAGACATTCAGCGCGTTTGGTAAATTTCCGTAGATGATCTTCTGATCGTAAGTCATGGCTCCGAAAATGTAGTACCCGTTAAACCCGAAAGAAACTAATGAGGTACTATCAATATTAAAAGCCAAAGCATTTCCCCAGTACAATTTGTTCAGTGCGCCTTCACCATAGGTATAATAGCTGTAATCACCTCCCGCAATGCTGTCGTTCCTCACTTCATCGTATTGATATCCTACACTCGAAAAGGGCATCATTCCGAAGCTCATCCCCCATTTATTTTTCACTACCGGCATGGCAAAAGCGATATGGCTGATGTATGGGTTGTTCTGGTGTTGCGATTCGGAATTGTCTTTCAACCATAACGCATTGTTGGTATAACCGACATCGAACGTCGTATTGGCTATGGCCGAATAACTGGCAGGATTCAGGTAGCCGATGTCTTTGAATGAACGAATACCAATTGCGGTTCCCCCCATCCCGAAATTATAGGAAAAAGTTTCCGGCCGGAGCTCTCCGATTCCGTACTTGGAATAGGGAGAATTGGTTGTTGCCTGAGTAAATGCAGCAGCACTTATTAGCAAGAAGAAAACGGCAATAACTGCTCTATTGGTCTGCATTGTAATTTAAAATTTCGTTTAACCCTTTCAGCACTAAAAACTGGTCTGCAAAGATGCGATTTTTTGGTTCCAAATCAAATAGTTCAAAATCGCCACCTGTAAGAACCACTTTTAGGTCGTTATATTGCGACAGGTATTGATTTATTACACCCTGAACTTCATTTTTCAAACCATAATAGACTCCCGACAAAATCGAATTTTCGGTAGAATCCCCGATCATTTCGACCGGAAGTTGCTTAAAATTCACTTTGGGCAGTTTCCCGGTAAACGTGTTTAATGCCTTAAAGCGCATCTCAAAACCGGGGGAAATCGCTCCTCCGAAATAGGCCTTGCCGGCCCTAACCAGATCATACGTTACGCAGGTTCCCATATCAATTACCAACACATTTTCATTACGGTAAACACGACTCGCCCCGACAATTCCGGCAACACGATCTTTCCCAAGGGTTTCCGGTGTTTTGTAATGATTGGCCAAAGGTAAGGGAGTGTCTGCTGATAAGGCCAAAAAATTATACTTTGTTAACATTTTTGTAGCCTCTTCATCTCTTACCGAGGAAAAAATGCCCTGCTGAATCTGATGTTTTGTGAAGATGGCGTCCAGTTCGTTTTCACTAAAAGCCGGCTGCTGCACCATGTCAATGAGCTCATCCCCATTAAATACAGCAACTTTCATCAACGTATTCCCTATATCCAGTACCAGATTCATGTAAAAATAAAGTCCGAAATTACAAAATGTGCAAGGATTGTTTTTTGAGATTAAAATATTTTTCTAAATTTGCCGACCTATTAAGCTGGTGCCTTAGCTCAGTTGGTAGAGCAAAGGACTGAAAATCCTTGTGTCCCTGGTTCGATTCCTGGAGGCACCACTTCTAAAAAGCCTTGACTACATTGTAGTTGAGGCTTTTTTGGTTTTGGATACAATTTAGTGGAGTGGACTACTTTTGGAAATGGAGTGGGGTTTTGTTACACTCCTTCTGTATCCTTTTTGAATTGCTCATACAACTCTTTCTCCTCTATATTTCTATCCTCACTACTACATTTCTTGACCCAAATAGCTATCCCAAACAAAATCAATAAAATAAAAAAAAGGCTTCTACTTTGTTCAACAACATTCCAAAGAACATATCCAAATCCTTTTTCCTTTTTATCCTTACTCATCCCATAAAAGTATTTAAAATATTAAAAGACAAGATTATTCATTACTTTAGAATGGTATTAAAATTAGAAATAGAATGAAACTATACTTATCAAAATCACATGCTGATGAAGATGACGATGAATATACTCAAGAAGGAGTTTATGGTTTATTATTTTCTTCCAAAGAAGATCTACTAAACATGTGTGATTTCTTTTCCAAAGTTAAAGAGCATTTAACAAATAATGAAACATGCCATATGCATTTTAGGGACAGTTTAAAGAATTGGAACAAAAACAAACATATTGACTTTGAAGTAACTACATTAGAGGAGTGAGGAGAGTTTTAATCACATCAATTTTGCTGCTGCTTATTGGAAGCTATGGGTTTGGGCAGGACACCCTCGAAATTAAAAAATCTACCGTACTCAAAAGACCTCAACCATGGGTTTGTGCAACTAAAGATGATGTAACTATAAGTGACGATGAGATTGAACAAACAGAAGCTATTGAATCAATTCGAATTTCAGTTGAACAGATTAACAATGACAGCAGTTACACAACAAAAACCCTTAACAGTGAAGAATTCCAAACCGAAGTGTATGATGGTGGAGGTGAACTTAGAGGTTACTTTAAGGATGGTGAATTAGTTAAAATGATTGAATGGACAGGGCTTTCCAGTTGCGCCTATCTAACAGAATATTATCTGAAAGAAGGTCAATTAATATTTGCTTACACACAAGGAAAAGAATTTCAATATGTTGATAGTATAGCTTCATTCAACTATGACATTCAAACCCTGGTCATGGAGGGGAGGTTCTACTATAAAAATGGCAAGAAGGTCAAGGATATTGTAAAAGGTGCAACGCGTTGCAGTGGACAGTTAGGAAAAGACTGGTTCAAAAGTTACCAAGATGATGCTAAATATTACTCTAAACTTTTAAAGTGAAAAAGCTTCCATAACCCAACCCATCTAAACGGTTTGAAAAAATTGTGCTACTTTTATTCAAAACAAACCACCATGAAAAAAAACATATCCAGTTTATTGATCCTATTGATCACCTCCCCTGTTTTTGCGCAAACCACATACAATGATATTGCCCCCGCACTATACAACAATTGCACGTCATGTCACCGTCCCGGAGGAGGCGCTCCTTTTTCGATGTTATCATACAATGACATTTCTCCCTGGACGACTGCTATTCAGACGGTATTAAACAATGGCGATATGCCACCCTGGGCTGCCGATACGTCATACCTTCATTTTTCAAATGAACGTTTTATTTCACAGGCCGACCGGGATACGATATTGGCCTGGATTTCAGATGGCGCGCTACAAGGTAATCCCTCTCTTTTACCTCCTCCGCCCAATTACCCGCAATATCAATTGAACGGAACGCCGGATACCATAATATCTCTCCCCGCTTTTTACAGCAATGCCGGAGCCAATGATGCATACAACACCTTTGTTATTCCATTAACGTTAACGCAATCGCGGTTTATCCGCGCCATTGAATTGGTACCCAACAACCCCGCCCTGATTCATCATGCCATCATTAATGCAGATACTGCCGGCAAAGTTGCTACAGACACTTCCGGGAATTCCTACACGATTCTTGGTGACATCTCCATAGGCACATACGCTCCGGGAACGCGCCCGGTCATTTTCCCAGGCTCTGCCCAGCTTAAGATGGGTGTCGCCATTCCGGCCAATGCAGAATTTATCATGCAAATACACACCCCTGCAGGCACTCAAGGTCAGCCCTTATCCATAAACGTACGTTTGTATTTTTACAACCCCGGAGAAACCGGCATCAGGCCCGTATACAATTTTGTTCCCTTACAATATTGGGAAAACGATTTCTGGATTGCTCCCGGAACCATCAAATCTTTTTCCACGGAGCAAGCGACCTTCCCTTATCCGATTTCCATATACAGCGCCTTCCCCCATTCTCATCAGATCTGTACGGAGATTCTGAATTTCGCTTACGATACCACCACTTTTGATACCACCAGGTTGATGAAAATCGATGATTGGGATTTTGAACATCAGGAGTATTATTATTACAGGAATTTAGTAACAATCCCGACCGGATATAAATTTTCATCCACCCATAAATATGACAACACCAGCAGCAACCCAAACAACCCGTTCAGCCCGCCTCAATTGATAACCGGAGGTTTGTATTCTACGGATGAAATGTTGTTCGACGGCTTCCAGTTTATTACTTATTTGCCCGGAGATGAATCAATTAACATAGACAGTATCTTATCCACCGATTCCCTATTAACCGTTGGGATTTGGGAAAATTATTCCGCTGCGGCTACGATGAATACTTCAACCGTTTATCCGAACCCTGTTAGTGACAGATCCACGATTACTTTTTCAAAAAAACAATCACTGAGCATAAACGCAGAACTAAGAGTATGGACTATTGAGGGGAAAGCAGTAAACATAGCTTATCAGCTGAAGAAAAACTCCATCGAAATTCAAAAAAGCAACTTAAAACCAAACCTTTATATCTATCAAATTATAGACGGTTCTACTAAAATCTCTTCGGGGAAATTTATCGTCCGGTAAACTTCATCTTGCAAATTCGGCGTAACTTTGCACAAACATTTTGAGGATGAACAACAAGAAAGTCGCTTTAATGATCCTGGATGGCTGGGGTTACGGAAACAAGACCAAATCGGACGCCATTTACAACGCCAACACGCCATTTTTTGATCATTGCGTCACCAACTATCCCAACACTACGCTCAAGACTTTTGGAGGTTTCGTCGGACTGCCCGACGGACAAATGGGCAACTCGGAAGTTGGTCACCTCAACATCGGCGCCGGGCGGATCGTATATCAGGATTTTGCCAGAATCAATAAAGCCTGCGAGGAACGAACCATCGACAAGAACCCCGTTCTGCTGGCGGCATTCGAATATGCCAAAAAGAATCGGAAGAACATTCACTTCATCGGTCTGGTATCCGACGGCGGCATCCATTCGCATCAAAATCACTTATACCGCTTGTGTGAGCTTGCCAACGAACATCAACTCACGGGATTCGTCCATGCCTTTACGGATGGCCGGGATTGTGACCCGAAAAGCGGACTCGGCTTCATCCGGCAACTGGAACAACGGATTGAAGACACCAGCTGTAACATTGCATCGGTGATCGGCCGCTACTATGCTATGGATCGTGATAACCGCTGGGATCGGGTGAAACAAGCCTATGACCTCTTGGTTCACGGGTTGGGAGAAAAATCGACCGACCTGATTACAAGCATAGAAGCCTCCTACAGCAAGGAGGTAACCGACGAGTTCATCAAACCCATCGTAAAAGTGGATGAAACCGGAAATCCCATCACCACGATCCAGGAAGATGATGTGGTGATCTGCTTCAATTTCAGAACGGATCGCTGCCGCGAGATCACTATTGCTCTAACACAACGCGACCTGCATGAGCAAAACATGCACACCTTGCCGCTGTACTATGTAACCATGACCAACTACGATAAGACTTTCCGGAATATTCACATCATGTATGATAAGGACAACCTGAACAACACACTGGGGGAGGTCCTTTCGAAACACCACAAGACACAGGTTCGCATCGCCGAAACGGAAAAATACCCGCATGTTACCTTCTTCTTTTCAGGCGGCCGGGAAAAGGAATTCGAAGGTGAAAAACGCATTTTAGCCAACTCACCGAAAGTAGCAACCTACGACCTCCAACCGGAAATGAGTGCCGAAGAAGTCACGGTAAAAATCATCGATGAAATAACGGCCAATCAGCCCGACTTTATTTGCCTGAACTTCGCCAACCCCGATATGGTTGGTCATACCGGCGTGTATGAAGCCATTGTAAAAGCGGTGGAAAAAGTAGATAGCTGTGCCGAACGCATTGTGAATTGCGGACTGGAAAACGATTACTCCTTCATTATTATTGCCGATCATGGAAACGCCGACTACGTGATTAACGATGACGGCACACCAAACACGGCACACAGCAAAAATCTGGTTCCTTGCATTCTCATCGACAAGGGGTATTCTTCTATTCGTGAGGGAAAATTAGGTGATATCGCTCCAACCATCCTGAAAATGATGGAAATTGCCATTCCTGAAGAAATGGATGGCGAAGTATTGATTTAATAATGCAAATTATTGCTAATTTCATACCCATAAATTTATAGGTATGTCAGAGATCAACAACTACATTGCAGCAAACAAAGACCGGTTTTTAGAGGAACTCTTCGAGCTTTTACGCATCCCTTCGATCAGTGCCGATTCGGCTTACAAAGCGGATGTTTCCAGAACAGCTGAAGAGGTTAAAAAACGCCTGATCGAAGCAGGAGCGGATCATGTCGAAATTTGTCCGACCGGCGGCCATCCCATGGTCTATGGCGAAAAAATTATCGATGCAAGCCTCCCCACGGTATTGGTTTACGGCCACTATGATGTACAACCCCCGGATCCCTTGGAGCTGTGGGACAACCCTCCATTTGAACCGGTTATTAAAAAGACCGAATTACATCCCGAAGGCGCCATCTTTGCCCGGGGTTCCTGTGATGATAAAGGGCAGATGTACATGCATGTGAAAGCCTTTGAAACCATGCTACAGACCAACACGCTCGCCTGTAATGTGAAGTTTATGATCGAGGGAGAAGAGGAAGTGGGATCGGAAAACCTGGAGTCTTTTTTAAGAGCAAATGTAGATAAACTGAATGCGGATGTAATCCTGATCTCCGATACCGGCATCATTGCCAATGATACTCCCTCCATCATGACCGGCCTGCGTGGTTTAAGCTACGTAGAGGTAGAAGTTACCGGACCGAACCGTGACCTGCACTCCGGATTGTACGGAGGAGCCGTTGCCAACCCGATCAATGTGCTGTCCGACATGATCTCTTCCCTGATGGATGAAAACAAACACATTACCATTCCGGGATTCTACGATAAGGTCATTGAATTAAGTAACGAAGAGCGCACGGCGATGGCTGAAGCTCCGATCACCGACGAAACATATATCAAATCGTTGAACCTGGGAGCAGTTCAAGGCGAAAAAGGCTACTCCAGTTTGGAACGGACTTCCATTCGTCCGACCTTAGATGTAAATGGTATTTGGGGTGGTTATATCGGGGAAGGAGCCAAAACGGTTCTTCCTTCAAAAGCACACGCTAAAATATCCATGCGACTGGTTCCGGACCAGGATCCGGATGAGATCACCGAACTGTTTAAAAAGCATTTTGAAAGCATCGCTCCGGCATCCGTAAAGGTAAAGGTTAGCCCGCACCATGGCGGAAAGCCTTATGTTACTCCTGTTGATTTTGCCGGTTATCAGGCTGCTCATCAGGCGATGGCCGAAGCATTTGGAAAGAACCCGATCCCCGTTCGTGGAGGAGGAAGCATCCCGATTGTAGCCTTATTCGAAGAAATTCTGGGGTTAAAATCCGTATTGATGGGATTCGGATTGGATTCGGATGCGATTCACTCACCGAATGAGCATTACGGTGTTTTCAACTACCTCAAAGGCATTGAGACCATCCCGTTATTCTATAAATATTTTGCTGAACTGCATCAAAAGTAGACGGTTGAAAAAGCACTTGCAATACATTCTTTTGTTGGTTCTTGCCATTCAGCATACAGCCTGTATCACCTACAAGGAAGTAGAGGTTGTTGATGTTCCCGACGTAGGCATTAAGAACTTTTCCATGAAAGGAATTGATGTAGAAGTAGCGATGCAGATCAAGAATCCGAACAATTACGACATCAGCATTGTTGACTCCGATCTGACGTTGTTTGCAGAAGGTAAGAAAATCGGAATTGCCCGGGTCAAGGAAAAGATCAAACTCAAGAAAAAGTCGAACCAAATTTATCGTTTCACGATACAAACCAATGCAGCCGACATCCTGACAGGAGCCGTTCCGGTGCTGATGAGTCTGCTATTAAAGGACAACCTGGACGTCCATATTCAAGGAGACATCAAGGCCAAGGCTAAAGGAGTGGGCAAACGATTTCCGGTTGATGTAAAAGAGAAGATCAAACTCTAACGAACCAGTTTATAATCACCATAGACATTCAGCGGATCCATGTTTAGCATGTTGCATAGCTGTGTGTAAAGCTGAGGCAGTGCCTCTTTGAACTGATCCGGAACTTCGAAAAAGTGCTCCACGCTCACGGCAAAGAACTCCTCCATGTTCGTAGCTGCATAATCCCTTAAAAAGTTATCGTTACTGTGTTTCATTTTTCTGAACTCGAAGGCGCTTAACCGTTCCCAATTGGATAAATAACTGTAAAAATGATAGTCGAAATTATAGGCATGTTTGATGCTCAATTTCAGGGCATGAGCCATTTCATGTAACGCAAGATTATACTTATCATTCGGATAGAAAAATCCTTTTTGAACATGTTCCCAGCTCAACATCATGTATCCTTCGGGAGGCATCCCGCCTCGAAGATGGTGGCGAATCATGGAATGATAAAAGACGGATGGATATACCCTGAATCCTTTCAGGTTTTCGATGAGGTAATATTTAAGCCCGAAAGTCAATTGCACGGCAGACGAAGCAATTAAAACCCGCATTTCCCTGTTTACCTGAAGCCCCTCCATGCCCTTGTATGTTACCTCCTGATTAAACCGTACCAACCTGTTCAGGAATTTAGCACGCCCCTTAAGCGACAAACCGTTGTAAAAAGTATTTCTTTTGGATAAAAAGTGATCCAGATACTCGTATTCCAACCGGGAAATGGGGGTGTGATAAATAATTTTATTCTGGAAGAAGGCGGCTATTCCGGTTTTGCCATAATACAGGTAAGCGCCGTAGACCATCCCAAAAGGAAGCAAAATGATAAAAAGCAGAATGACCGCGAACATGAAACAATATTAATTTTTTATTTTAAAATGGGTATTTTAGTTGGAGGATAAAGTCCAATTTTGCACAGGTATTCCACTCAAATGAACACTAACGACCATCAACATACCAACCAACTGATCTCTGAGACCAGCCCTTACTTATTGCAGCATGCACACAATCCGGTCGACTGGCATCCGTGGAGCGATAAAACACTGCAAAAAGCCCGGGATGAAAATAAATTAATACTGGTCAGCATTGGTTATTCGGCCTGCCACTGGTGTCACGTGATGGAACATGAGAGTTTTGAAGACGAAGACGTGGCCCGGGTTATGAATGAACATTTTATCAGCATCAAAGTTGACCGGGAAGAACGACCTGATATCGATCAAATCTACATGAATGCTGTTCAGTTGATGACCGGTAGCGGAGGCTGGCCTTTAAACTGTTTTGCATTGCCGGACGGGCGGCCATTTTACGGCGGGACCTATTTCCCGAAACAAAACTGGCTGCACATCCTGAACGCCATTGCCAGAGAATACAGGGAAGAGCCTGAAAAAGTGAGTGAATATGCCGATCAGGTAACCGCCGGAATTCAACAAAGTGACACACTACCCTTTGTATCCAACGAGGTTGAATTCTCGATGGAGACTCTGGAAGTTGCTGTATCCCGCATGAAGCGACAATTCGACTGGGAAGAAGGCGGCATGAACAGGGCTCCTAAATTCCCGATGCCGAACAATTATGAATTCCTGTTAAATTACTATTACCACAGCCGGGATACTGAAATCCTGAAATTTGTAGAACTTACCCTGGAGAAGATGGCTTTTGGAGGCATTTACGACCAGATCGGAGGAGGCTTTGCCCGGTATTCGGTGGATGCTTTCTGGAAAGTTCCCCATTTTGAAAAGATGTTGTACGATAATGCCCAGTTGGTTACATTGTATGCCCAGGCCTATCAATTAACTAAAAACCCGTTATATAAACAGATCGTTTATCAAACCCTCGATTTCATTAAACGTGAAATGACTGTGGAAAACGGTGCCTTTTATACGGCTCTGGATGCCGACAGTGAAGGTGTGGAAGGAAAATATTATGTGTGGACCAAGGAAGAAATGGAAACCCTGTTAGGCCATGACTTTCCTCTGGCTGAGCGCTATTACAACCTGAATCATATTGGAAAATGGGAGAACCATTACATCTTGCTCCGCAGGGAGCATAACCAGGTAATTGCACATGAGTTTGGGTATTCCGAAAAGGAACTGGCCGATAAAATAGACCACATCAACCAAATTTTGCTGGAACAACGGGAAAAGCGAGTTCGTCCGGGACTTGATGACAAATCGCTCACGTCCTGGAATGCGATGATGTTAAAGGGGTATGCAGATGCCTTTCAGGTTTTTAATGAACCTGAATTTTTAACCCTGGCACAACAGAATGCAGCTTTTATAGTAAATAACCAAATCCGGGAAGATGGAGGCCTGAACCACAACTATAAAAACGGAATCAGCAATCTTGATGGATTCCTGGAAGATTATGCATTCACCATCGAAGCCTTGCTTTCACTTTACCAGGCAGACTTTGAAGAAAATTGGTTAGTGCATGCGAAACAGCTGGCCGATTACACGATCGAGCATTTCTTTGACCCCGAAAGCGGATTCTTCTTCTTTACGCCGCACCGTGCGACCGGGCTCATTGCCCGGAAAATGGAACTGGGCGATAATGTCATTCCTGCATCCAATTCGTGCATGGCCAAAGCCTTATTTTTACTGGGTGAATTCTTTGCCGAAGAACAGTATAGCACTATTTCCCGGCAGATGTTAAAGAACATGGAAAGCCAGATTTCTCAATACCTTTCAGGTTATTCCAATTGGGGTGTTTTGATGCTCTGGTTTTGCAAACCCTTCTATGAAGTAGCCATCACCGGCAATGAATTGCTGGCTAAAAAGCAAGCACTGAACACAGAATATATTCCCAACAAGTTGTTTGCTGGTAGCACAAAAGGTAGTAACTTGCCACTCTTAGCAAACAGGTACGTCAACGAAAAGACGATGATATACGTATGTTGTAATAAAACATGCCAAAAACCCACTGAAAATGTGGCGGAGGCCATGCAATTATTAAGCTAACGATTTGAAAAAGGTAATCCTCATATTCCTGCTGGCATATACTGCTTTGGCATCTGCCCAACAGCAGAATCTCCCGTTGAACCGTGAGTTTAACCTCACCAATCAAAAGGCTTTTCAGGTTACCGGAAGTTCGACACACACTTCATTTCAACCTGTTATCCAATCTCAAATCCATGTCAATGCCGACTCCGTATTGAGCGACACCGAAAAGGAGCATTACATGATTAACCTGAACAAATCGTACCACAAAGACCGTTCATGGTTAATCCGGAAATTGCTTTATGAAAACTTCCTGATCGTAGATACCAATGATTTTTACCTGACGGTAGATCCTTTACTCAATGGTGAATTGGGGAAAGATAGCGAAGATAAGTCCGGAAGAACCCTTTACAAAAACACCAGAGGGATCATGATCCGCGCCAATGTCGGCGAAAAGTTCTCTTTCGAGACCTCGGTATACGAAAATCAGATCGTAGCTGCTCCTTATCTGGATAATTACATTACCTCGAAAGAAGCATACCGTGTAGTCGGAATTGTTCCCGGACAAGGCAGGGTAAAAACATTCAAAAAGAATGGTTATGATTTTTCTTCTTCTTCGGCTGTTTTAACCTACGCTCCGGCCAAATTTCTGGCTCTCCAAATGGGAACAGGTAAGCACTTTATCGGAGATGGTTATCGATCGTTGTTGCTCTCCGATTACTCATTCAACTACCCGTTCTTCAGGGCCATGGCTACTTTCGGAAAAAGAAACCAATTCCAGTATTCCCAATTAAATGCATCTATTTCATCGATTGTCAGGAGAGACCTTACGGCTACACCTGAAGCATTGTTTGTGAGAAAAAGCATGACCACCCATTATTTCAACTGGATGGCCACCAAATGGCTGGATATTGGTTTGTTTGAGATGACCATGTGGCATACCGAAGATTCGACCGGCACGAAACCTTATGAGTTCCAACAATTAAATCCTATTATCGGTATCAATGCACTTACTACTGCAACAGACAAAGCACATCACTCTAATGTGGGAGCCAACCTGAAAATCAAATTGCCTGCCAATACCATCGTATACGGGCAGTTTTTGATGGACGGAAACCAATATGAGAAAACCACCGGAATTCAGGCTGGCGCAAGATTTCAGGGAATAAAAGGCTTAACGTTACAGGCCGAATACAACGCCATGAACAACCCTTACAACAATTACTTTGAACCCGAACTGGAAGCTTTCACTAATTACAACGAACCGATCGCCCATCCTTTAGGTGATCATTTCCAGGAGGTAATTGGTATTTTGAATTACCAATATAAAAGAGCATTTGCTGAGTACAAACTTGGTATAAGGGAAGTGAGCAATGTGAAGAGCCTCGTTGCTCAGGGGCATTTAGGGTATATGATCAACCCGAAAAACAACCTGGCCGCTATGATCGGATTTACCGAGCGGGTCGCGGCTTCAAAAAAGGAAACGATGTATGTATACTTTGGAATCAGAACAAACCTTCGAAATTTATATGACGATTTTTGATGACTCACCATGCAAGAACTGATTTTACCCATATTAACCTCTTTCATAATCGTGTTGCTCTCAACACCATCCTTCATCACTATTGCGCACATCAAGCACTTGTTTGACGACCCCTCTGAAGAGCGAAAGATTCATACCCGAAGGGTTCCCCTCATGGGAGGCATGATGATCTTTGCCGGAACCTTGTTCTCATTTTTACTGTGGTTACCCATCAACGAAATGGGTGTGATTAAATACCTCGTACCCTCATTGCTTATCATGTTTTTCGTTGGGATGAAAGATGACATCATTGGTACGGCTCCCGTCAAGAAATTAGCCGCTCATCTGGTCGTTGCTTTTATTATGGTATTGATGGCGGAGGTGCGACTCACCAGCTTACACGGACTGTTCGGCATCCGTGAAATACCCGAATGGGCAGGCATTATGCTCTCGGTATTTACCTACATCGTTGTGGTTAACGCTTTTAATTTGATTGATGGGGTTGACGGATTAGCTGCCGGCGTTGGACTGATCGCTTCGGTAGCATTTGGATTTTGGTTTTATTATGCGGGCGACTGGACTTATGCCGTATTGGCTTTCTCACTCGCCGGAGGACTATTAGGTTTCCTCAGGTTTAACTTCAGCCCTGCTAAAATTTTTATGGGAGATTCCGGGTCTCTAACGATCGGTTTCTTAATTGCCGTGATGGCCATAGAACTGGTAGAATATGAAGCACATGATTTACCCTCAACCATTTCAAACATCTCCAAACCCATTTTAGCGATGTCGATCCTGGTATACCCATTAATAGATACCATGCGGGTTTTTGCCCTGAGAGCAATCCGGGGAATTTCTCCTTTCACCGCCGATCGAAATCACATCCACCACCGGTTGATCGACCACGGGTTGTCTCATGCCCAAACCGTAATCGTAATTTATCTCTTTAACCTGTTGATCATTGCCACTTCGGTATACGCTCAACGATTCGATCCAACCTATTCGTTCCTGGTGATCATTGCCAGCGTATTTATTGTTGTGCAAATTCCCTTCATCATTAAAACCAAAAGTGAAAAAAGTGCCTAGAATCATACTCGCCATATCATTCATTATTTTCAGCTTTTGTTCTGTAGCGCAAAATTATACCATCAATAACGAGCGCACCATATCGGCACTCTACAACATTCAAATCGATACATCTGCCGATGTACACAGCTCGATCAAACCGCTCTATAAAAACGAATTAAAACAGTATGATTCGACCATGACCGGTCTCAACGTGAAAACCAATTCCGGATTCGTGAAAACGCTCATGAATTACAACCTGGATAAAGACCCGCATGAGAATACGGCAGAAATCATGCTTTCACCGATCCTCGCGACGGGTTTTACCTATGAAAAAAACAGCCTGGGATCGGATAACTTTCTTGATTTATCTGCCGGATTGAACCTAAACATGCACATCAAGAAGAAATGGACAGGTAATTTCGTTTACTTGTGGGACTTTTCAAAATACCCTTCCTATGTAGATACGCTGATCAAAACTAAAAACATCAGTCCCGGTTATGGATATACGGATGGGGACAAAGGATTTTACGCACAAGGGAATTTGACCTTCACCGCCGACGACCACTTCACCTTCCAGCTCGGTTACGGGAAAAATTTTATCGGTGATGGTTACCGCTCCCTGTTCTTGTCTGACAACGCATTTAGTTATCCTTACTTAAAACTGACCGCCAACATCTGGAAGTTAAAATACATGGCGCTCTACTCCAGCTATGAGGATATCCGCGGATCGGGCGGCAGCTATTCGAACTTCTTTCATAAATTCTCTACGGTACATTACCTGAGTTACAACGCAACCAAATGGTTAAATTTCGGGTTCTTTGAAAGCATCATCTGGCAGGCTCAGGAAGATGGATATTATCGGGGATTCGATGCTTATTACCTCAATCCGGTAATCTTTTTAAGACCGGCCGAATATGCGCAGGGATCTTCTGACAATGCCTTTTTAGGAGGAAGTATGAAGATAAGGATCAAGAAGAAAAACATCCTTTACAGCCAGTTGTTATTTGATGAATTTCTCTTAAAAGAACTGAAAGCAGGAAACGGCTGGTGGGCGAATAAATACGGCATCCAGTTGGGACTGAAATCCTACGATTTTTTATGGGTGAAAAATTTGACACTCCAACTGGAATACAACACCGTGAGGCCTTTTACCTACAGTTATTACCACGTCCCCGGCAACATCAGCACCTTGCAAAACTACGGCCACTATAATGCTGCCCTTGCCCATCCGCTTGGTGCTAATTTCAAAGAGCTTATGGGTGGCTTAACTTACACGGAGAAACGCTGGATCGTTGAAGGAACCGCTACATGGGCAAAAGTTGGCTTAGACACCAGCGCCACAACGAGTATCGGACAAGATATCTTTAAAGCCTACAACACCCGGGCACAGAACTACGGCTATGTCACCGGTGGAGGTTTATCGACCGACATCCTGAATGGAACTTTAAAGGCCTCCTACGTAATCAACCCGAAAACGAATTTCATCTTTCAGGTGGGAATTACCAACCGAATCATTAGAAATCAACACGTCAAAGCCTCCAACCAATTGTTCTTCATTGGTTTAAAGACCGCCATAACCAACAGGTATACGGACTATTAAAATAAAATGTAGTAAGAAAGCGCCAACAGGGCGATGATGTAGATAATCACTCTTTTACTCATACTTCCGCCCATTTTTCTTCGCGCATAACCATCCCCCCAGTTTTCCCGCAGCGTGGAACGAAATTCTTCCGGATTGGTTCTGGATGCATTCTCCTGATCCAGTTCTTTCCCAATACGATCGTAACGCTGTTTCATCTTTTCTTTCCGTTCGTCGTAATAGCGGGGCTCAAAATAAAACTGGTTTGGTCTTCGGGTCTTGAATCCGAAAAGGGTCGGTATTTTAGGTGCTTCCATAATCAATGAATCTATTCAAAGTTAGTATTTAATTCAACGTGAATCAAGTTCCGGAAGTATGCGATTGAGTAATTTTGTGTGAATGAATTTTAAGGAATTGTTTGAATTAGGGCATTCGAGGCTCTTTACCGACCAGGTGGTTCAGGAGGTGATCACCCACCCTGAACGGATGGAAGAACTCATGCAGCTCTTTGCACAAGGACCGGTACAGATTACCCAACGAGCTGCCTGGTGCATTTCGGTAATCGCTGAAAAACACCCCGAACACCTCCATCATTATTATGAACTGTTCATCAAACTCCTGAAGGATAAAAACAATCACCCGGCTGTGGCCAGAAACATCTTTCGGGCTCTTCAATTCACTGAAATTCCCGAAAAATACCAGGGAAAAATACTGACACTGGCTTTTGATTACCTGAATGATAATAGTCAGCCAATTGCTATTCGGGCGTTTTCCATGACCGTCATTTTCAATTTATCTGAAAAATATACTGATATTGTACCGGAATTGAGAGCCAGCATCGAGGCCTTACTGCCTGACGCCAGTGCCGGATTGAAGAACCGGGGTTATAAAATATTAAAACGAATCGCAAAAAAATGAATATAGGCATTGTATGTTATCCCACATTCGGAGGAAGTGGCGTTGTTGCAACCGAGCTGGGAAAGGCTCTGGCACTCAAGGGGCATCAGGTTCACTTTATTACCTATCAACAGCCTGTAAAACTGGATATTTTTACAGAAAACATCTATTTCCACGAGGTTAAGGTTTCCAACTATCCTTTATTCGACTATCAACCCTACGAACTGGTGCTCACCAGTAAGCTGGTGGATGTCATTAAGTTTGAAAAACTGGACTTATTGCATGTTCATTATGCCATTCCTCATGCATCTGCCGCTTACATGGCTCAAAAAATCCTGGCCGAAGAGGGCATTAAAATTCCCTTCATCACAACCTTGCACGGAACCGACATCACTCTGGTTGGAAAAGATTCTTCCTTTGAGCCGGTCATTACTTTTTCCATCAACAAATCAGACGCGGTAACTGCCGTTTCCGAAAGCCTGAAACAAGACACATTCGATCATTTCGACATCAATCGTGACATTGAAGTGATCCCTAACTTTGTTTGCCTGGACGAATACCAGTATAACGGCAGCATCGAAGCCTTGAAAAAATCATTTGCGCCTAACGGAGAAAAGATTCTGGTGCACATTTCCAATTTCAGAAAAGTAAAACGTACGGAAGATGTGATCCGGATTTTTGACATCATCCGAAAGCAACTACCGGTTAAATTACTGATGGTCGGTGACGGGCCGGAAAGACATCACCTGGAGGAGTTGTGTCGTGAACTGGGCACGTGTGATTTAGTTAAATTCATTGGGAAGGTTAAAGATACGGAACGGGTGCTCGCGGTGTCCGATCTCTTTATTTTACCTTCGGAAACGGAAAGTTTCGGTTTGGCGGCTCTGGAAGCTATGGCCGCCCGAACGCCCGTTATTTCAACCAACACTGGTGGTATTCCTGAAGTGAACAAAAATGGGGTTTCAGGTTACCTGAGCAACATCGGGAACATCGAAGAAATGGCTTTTAACAGCCTGAAAATTCTGAGCAACGAAAAAACACTGGAGCAGTTCAAAGAAGCAGCCTATCAGCAAGCCAAAAAATTTGACATTCATTCGATCCTGCCCATGTATGAAGCACTTTACGAAAGGGTGATTAAAACGATCTGAAAGCGATCTGCTGGCCTTCCAAATGTATTTGTTGTAAAAACCCGGCCAATATCTTCTCGTCGCCGTTCGTAAAAAACGACCTGCGGGGATGGTGATCCGAAGTATGCAGGATGTGCCTTTCGATCAATACGTTTTTCGTTTGCCTCGCAACAGCTTCACCGGAATCAATAACCTGAATGGAATCGGGAATAATTTCCCGAATGATTGGAATGAGAAAAGGGTAGTGTGAGCAACCCAGCACGATTTTATCGACGCCTTTCGCTTCCATGCGACCCAGGTATTCTTCCAGCAGAGGTTTCGTTGCTTCAAGTTGTCCGGACTCAATCAAAGTAACTAATCCTTTTCCTTCCACCTCAACGATCTCTATTTCGTCCCGGTATTGCCTGGAGGTGATGGCAAACAATTCACTACTCAATGTCCCTTTTGTAGCCAATACACCGATTTTGTTTGTTTTACTATGAAGCGCCGCCGGCTTGATAGCGGGTTCAATCCCGATGAAAGGAATATCATAATGGCTCCTCAAATGCCGTATGGCGTTGGTTGTTGCGGTGTTACAGGCTACAACAACGATCTTACATCCGGAAGCAATGAGTAACTCCGTATTTTTTACACTTAATGCAATGATCTCTTCTTTGGATCGCTCGCCGTAAGGAGCATTCCGGCTATCGGCCAGGTAAATGATCGATTCGTTTGGTAATAATTGGACGATTTCCCGGCAAATGGAAAGCCCTCCCAAACCGGAATCAAAAATTCCGATGGGATCATGCGGTTGGTATGTGCGTTCTCCGGCCAAATCGAGTGCAAAAAAAATCCCGTTCCTTAATCGGGAACGGGATCAAATTAAGCATTTTTGAATTATTCAATTCCTAATTTCTTCTTAACCAACGGCAAGATGTCAAATTTCTCATCGAAATACAACACTACACCCAAGCTGGTATCGGTAATTTCTGTGTAACCGTTTTCTTTAGCAACGTCATTGATGGCGTTTTTCGCTTTATCAATGATAGGCTGTAACAAATCCTGTTCTTTCTTTTGAAGATCAGCCTCTGCCGTTTGCTGGAATTCGCCGATTCTTTTCTCCAGATCGGTAATTTCCTTGATTTTGGCTTGCTTGATCACATCAGTCATTACATCCTGCTTGCTTTGGAAATCAGCAATTTTCGTCTCATACTCCTTACGCATGGCATCCATCGTAATTTTCAGTTGATTTGCATAGTCCTCAAGCTCTTTTTGCACTGTATTTCTCTCCGGCATGGCAGACATCAAATCGTTCGAATTGATGTATCCCGACTTTTGGGCTTTTTGAGCAAAGGCAGTGGTCGTTAACACAACTGCAATCAATAATAATTTTATCTTAATCGTTCTCATAATCATTTTTATTAGGCGTCAAATATAACTTATTCTTTTGTTTCACCTGGTTTATAGCCCAGTTTTTTTAATACATCGTCACTGATGTTGTACTTAGGATTGGTGTAAAGCATGGTCAATCCGCTTGCCTTATCAAATACTATTCCCAACTTTTTGTAATTCGCGATCTCGCTAATGGCGTTGTACACTTTATCCTGAATCGGTTTTACGAGTTCTTTTCTTTTTTGAAACAACTCACCATCTACACCGAACTTTTGTTTTTGGTATTCTTTCGCTTCTTTTTCTTTTTTAATGATCTCCTCCTCTCGTTTCGCTTTCATGTCTTCCGTTAAAAGGATCTGTTCGGCCTGATAATCCTTGTACATTTTATCGATTTCCGAATACCTGCGTTCCAACTGCTTTTGCCATTCAACAGAAAGCTTGTCCAGTTCATCCTGGGACTCTTTATAGTCAGGAATATTCTTTAAAATGTAGTCGCTATCCACATAACCTATGCTTGCTCCGGTTTGTGCATGGATTGCTGTAAATGAAAACAAGAACATCACCACTGCGATTACTCGTTTCAGGTTGATTAGTTTCTTCATGATACTTTGTTTTTTTAATGTTACCATCCGTTAATACTACCACCTATACTAAAGTGGATCTCGGTATGACTATTCGGATCTGTTCTTCCGGGTATATCATCAAATCGATAACCCCAATCCAGTCCGAGTAATCCAAACATCGGCATAAAGATTCGTATTCCCATACCGGCTGATTTGTATACCTCAAATGGGTTTGCATCTTTAAAGCTTCCCCACGAATTACCTGCTTCACCAAATACCAAGCCATAAATTGTCGCACTCGGATTTAATGAGAACGGATAGCGTAGTTCTGCTGTATATTTCGTCACGAAAGTAGCTCCTGCCGTAGGGGAAAGATCTCCTGCTCCATATCCTCTTAGGGCAATAATTTCACGGGCAACAAATTGATTAAATCCGGTTAATCCGTCTCCTCCTAAATAGAATCGCTCAAATTGGGTCGTACCTAATTTTTTGTTGAACGAACCCAGGTACCCAAATCCGGCCTTCGTATTCAACACGAATTGCCGCTTACTTCCGGGGTTCAATGATGAGAACCAGGAGGTTTGGAATTTCCATTTGTGGTATTCAACAAATAAGTTTTTCTCTTGCAGTGTCCAGTTCTCATAATCCGTATCGGCAGGTCGGAACCAGGAATAAGGAATGGTGTGTTGAAGCGTCAAAACGGTATTGGCTCCCGTTGTCGGGTAGATCGGACTTGGGCCGGAGGAGTTTCTCGATAAGACGTGTGTGAAGTCGAGATTGTTCGCAAAACCGTCTGCAAAACCGAACACGTTATAATTATCCATCACGTAATACTTATAAGAAACCTCGTTGTACAACGAGAAGAAATCATCCGGAAATTTCAATCTTCTTCCTAATCCTACCGAAGCCCCATATGATTTCATGGACTGACGGTCATCCCCTTCTCCCTGATTATTCAGATTTTGATGGATCAAATTCAGACTAAGCGAGTTCGGTTTTCTACCACCCAGCCACGGCTCCGTAAAGGACAAACTGTATGCCTGATAGCCAAAACCGGACGATTGCGCCCTGATGGCCAGACGCTGACCATCTCCGGCAGGCAATGGCCGCCATGCTCCTTTTTTGAAGAAATTTCTGGTAGAGAAATTGTTAAAGGTTACCCCTAAAGAACCGACAACGCGGCCTCCACCCCAACCGCCTGATAATTCAACCTGATCGGAGGGTTTCTCCTCAACAACGTATTCGATATCGACAGTACCGTTTTCCTGGTCCGGGCTGGGATTAACGCCCATGGTTTCCGGGTTGAAGTAGCCCAATTGAGCCAATTCACGTTGTGTTCTGATGATGTCTGAACGGCTGAACAGTTCTCCCGGAAGGGTTCTGATCTCCCGTCTGATCACGTGATCATTCGTTTTGGTGTTTCCTTTGATCGTTACTCTATTGATCCGGGCTTGTTTTCCCTCATACATTCTCAGCTCAAAATCGATGGAGTCGTTCTCGATCTTCACTTCCACAGGAGTGATCTGAAAGAACAGGTAACCGTCGTCCAGGTAAAGCGAGCTGACGTCCCGACCATTTTGACTCATATACAAACGGGATTCCAGCATTTTTTTGTTGTAAACCTGCCCTTTCTTGATGTCGAGGATCCGGTTCAGCTTGGATGTTGAATGAATAGTGTTCCCAACCCATTTGATGTCGCGGAAATAGTAGCGGTTCCCTTCTTCCACCTGAATATCAATGGCTACCCGCTTCTCGCTCACACGATAGACACTATCCATCACAATTTTGGCATCACGATACCCCTTTTCATTGTATTTCTCTACGATCTGAGGCAGATCCTTCTGGAAGGAATGGGGAATGTACTTGGAGGAAGTAAAAATATTGTACGGTTTATATTCTTTAGTCTCCTTCAATTGTCGTTTCAGCTTTTTAGTCCTGATCGACTGATTATCGTGGAAGGTGATGGATTTGACTTTCACCCGCTTGGCGATATCCACATTGATCACCATAATAACCGTATTGGTTGCATTGGTGTCGTCGACCTGTGTAATATCAACGGCCACATCGAGGAATCCTTTCTTCACAAAATAATCTTTTACTTTGTTCCTGGTATTGATCAGCAGGTTTTCGGTAACGATTTTACCACGGATCAATTCGATCTCATCCCTAAGATCCTTTTGCTTGGATTTTTTAACCCCTGTAAATTTAAACTTGGAAAGGCGAGGCAATTCCCGGATATAGATATCCAGAAAGATTTTATCCCCGTCAATTTTGGTAGCCGCAATACTTACATCTCCGAACAGGTTTTGCTCCCAAAGGTTTTGCAGTGCCTTGGTAATCTTTGTGCCGGGCACTTCAATTTTGTCGCCAACCGTTAATCCTGAAATTACTTTTACGGTAGCCGGGTTGAAATAATCTGATCCTGATACGGTAATTCCCCCGATCTCGTATGTTTTCGGTGTGGAATAGTTGATGTCGTTCAGCCCGGAATTGATCGAGAACTGAGCCATTGATGCCAACGGTGCCAGCAGAAAAAGTATGATATACAGTTGTTTCTTATTCATTGACTACTTGTTCGCTGGTTAATCCGAATCTTCGTTCACGCTTTTGGTAATCGATGATGGCGTCGAAAAAATCTTCTTTAGAAAAATCAGGCCATAATTTATTGGAGAAAACCAATTCGCTGTATGCGATTTGCCAGAGTAAAAAATTACTGATCCGGTGTTCCCCGCTGGTCCGGATTAACAGCTCGGGATCGGGGATCAAATTCGTTTGAAGATGCAGGTCTATGGTTGTTTGGTTAATCTCTTCAGGCTGCAGGCTTCCTTGTTGAACTTGCCTCGCGATCTGTTGAACGGCATGAGTCAGCTCCCATTTGGAACTGTAGCTTAACGCCAAAACCAATGTAAGCCCTGTGTTGTTTTTTGTATTTTCAATGGCATTATTTAACTCGCGTTGGCAGTTGTTGGGCAGACTCCCCAAATCTCCGATCGTCATCAACCGCACATTATTTTTACTCAATTCCGCCACTTCATTGCTAATGGTATTGACCAACAATTGCATCAAAGCCGTTACTTCCATCCGGGGTCTGTTCCAGTTTTCCGTACTAAAAGCATACAGGGTGAGGTAGTCAATTCCTATTTCTCCTGCCGCTTCCACCACACTACGAACGGATAGCACGCCATGCTTGTGTCCAAAAATGCGAGGCTTGTTATGTTCCTTCGCCCATCGTCCATTTCCATCCATGATGATCGCCACATGCCTGGGAAGGTTCGAAGTATTTATTAACGATTTTTTATCCATTTAAAAATTACCCCCATCTTGGGTCGGGCAAAGATAGCATTAATCCTAATTTATTACACCCGGGCAGTGATCGGATTCTGTTAAAATTTTATAATTCAGTGTAATACCCAAAATAGAGTACCAGTCATTGTTCTGGCTGTTGCTTAGTTGATACCCTCCCAGATAGCTTTCGGAAAGCCCGTCGATCTCATCGGTATAGGTTTTACGCATTCCCCATTCAATGGCCATTCCCATGTTTCCGGACAGGTTAAACTTCAAACCCAATCCAAAAGGAATTGAAGGTGCTATAAATGACCCTCCGGCCGTGGTGCTCAAAACCCCTTCGTTTTGCACTTCCGGGCTGACCATAAAACCGGCAATCCCGATAAAAACATAAGGAGTATAACTGTTTGTGGTATAATTATTAATTTGATAGGGTAAAAAATTAAACTCCAGAATTCCGTATGCTTCCAGCAGGCTAGAAGAAAATGAAAGCTGACGGAAATTACTCCATGTGGTAGATGTAATTTGATCTGAAGCTCCTATTTTAGCGTAATTTGCTCCAAACCTCAAGGCGTACCGTTTACTGGTATTCTTTCGAAAAAAAACACCAACTGCAGGATTTATTTTATTGCTGACCTGCATGCCCGGATTCAACTCTCCCAAATAGTAAGCCGTCCCACCCAGGATACCGATTTCAGAATGTTGGGCCATCGTAACCGAAGGGATGAATAAAAATAGCGATATGACCAGTCTGTTAATAAACCTCATCGAAAAGATTTGAACTACTTAACGCAAATTAAGTCAATAAATTACATGTAAAGGAAAGATTAGAATTTAGGTAAATTCCTTCTTCTTCGCGCAGGCTTGTAGTTGATGGACAGAATTCCCATCAGGTAAGCATCTTTATCTGTCTTGTCTCCTCTTTGCTGTGGTTCTCCATAACCTCCATGGCTGTAGTGCCCTCCCGGGTCGTGGAAATAAAATGCATCATCCCCGTATGCATCTCTGATAGCTGCAGGATCCTTAGTCCCATCCGAATAGTAAGAAGTACTTACGTCGTCGATGTAATCCGAAAATGTTTTTCGGTTTGACAATTCCAGGCTAATGCTCCAAGATCCGAAGTGTCTGGATCGAGCTCCTCCGCCTAAGTTTCTTCTAATCCCTACACCATAAGGAACAACTGCCGTAAGACCGCTGTAATCTTTTGGCCCGCCAGGCAAGCCTTGCCCTTCCGTATTCAGCGGTGCTAATTTGTGCCATTTTCCATCTTTCTCACCATAAGGGGAATACCAAATCCCTCCGAATCCACCAAAAACATAAACTTCAAAGCGGAACCAACTCTTACCACGAACACCTCTCAAGCGGTATAAGTGACCTGTTTTTTGTTTGATCAGCATGTATTCGAACTGAGCCGAGAGCTCCAGAATATGGGCCTTGAAGTTCAGCTCCCTGATGGCCCGGGCAGGTTGTTGTGTATAGGCATCATCACCACTTACCAGAGCGTAATAGAAATTACCTTTCACATACCAGTCGTTCGCCAATTGATAACGGTAACCCAGTCCGGCCGCATAACGGGTTGCTGCCCACTCATAATCCATGATAAAGTCCGTTCCGACCTGATCACGACCTCCGAGATCCCCCAGAAAGTTGGTAGCACCCAATCCAAAGGAATACTCTACACGCTGACGCTTCCATCGCTGCGCAGATGACATCCCCGCAAACAGGGTAAGGGTGAGTACAAGTAATATGAGTTTTCGCATGGCTATCTCGTAGTCATTTTTAACCAAATGCAAATATATTATATTATTTTTAAACAAAGCAAGTTTTTCATCCGATACGTAGAAATACTTAACCATCAAGTAACATTAATTTCTCTTATCAACACCCCACATCAGTTTAGTTCGCAGCGTATCCAGGAAATCATAGCCTTCCAATCGGATCAAATTAATATAATGGGGTGATTTTTTGATTTTTAGTTCCGTAGAAAGTGGTACTGTAACGGATCGGGAATCAAGTGCGATCAGAAAATTTTCCGTTCTACCATCAATTTTTAATGTCAATTCCACATCATCGGGTACAACCAACGGCCGCACATTCAAATTGTGGGGAGCGATAGGTGTAAGGATAATGTTCCCCGACCGCGGCAATATAATCGGTCCGTTACAACTCAGGGAGTAGGCTGTTGACCCGGTTGGTGTCGAGATAATCAACCCGTCGGCCAAGTACGTATTCAGGTACTCACCATCAATGTAGGCCTTGATGGTAATCATGGACGAAGTATCTTTTTTCTGAAGGGTGATCTCATTCAGGGCGAAATTTGACTTTACATTGTATTCCGATTCCAGGGCAAGCAGGCTTCTCTTGTCCAGTTCGTACTTTTTCTCCATGATGTCGCTGATTGTTTTCTCAATGCCTTCGGTTGTTACCGTGGTGAGAAAACCCAAACGTCCGGTATTGATCCCCAAAATGGGCAGGCTGGTTCCGCCTACAAAGGTTGTTGCTTCCAGCAAGGTTCCGTCACCACCGATGCTGAACAGGTAATTAACCCCTTCAATGTCACGATAGGATTTATAGGTAGTTATGGGGTACTGCTCCGGAATCATGGTATTGATTTCCTTGTAAAAGGAATCGTAGACCATCACCTCTATTTGTCTTTCATGCAGAATGCGAAACAATTCTTCAGCGAAGGATTGATACTTTGTTGACAGGCTTCTTCCGTAGATGGCAATTTTCAAAACCGGTAATTTTTTGTGAAGGTAACCAAATTTTACAACGGAGCCACAAAATGCAGGTAAAGTCCGTGTTCCTGCAATTTATTTATGGCGTATTCCATCCGAAAAACGATATCATAGTAACTCACAAAATCGATCGCCAAACCTCCCCCGTAGAGGTATTCATTATTCAGGAAATTGTTTTCCGAATTGATCCTGGAATCTACGTAACCGGCATCAAAAAATGTCCCGGCATAGATAGACAATGGGATTTTCGAGAATTTTTCAGAAGGCAACATGTTGACTTTAAACACCTTACTGTCCATAACAGCGTACCTGAACTGGGTTTTTCCTAATGCATAATGCTCACCATTAATCACATACAACTCATAACCCCTCACCAGGTTGTTGACATAGCCCAATCCGCCGTAAAGGTAATACGGCCCCTCTTTAATGGTGTATTTGCCTTTTATCATCGCAGAAAAATAAAACCGGTCTGCTAACTGCCAGTACTTACGATATTGTGTAGTCAGGTAAAATTTGTTGAGCGCCTGATCCAAGATCCCCAAACCATTCTTTGTGGCGCCAAAATCGTAATAATACCCTTGAGTCGGATAACTCTTAAAATTACGCTTATCCCGTTTTATGGTATAGGACAGGCTTAGAAACTGCATTTTCGTTTTCAGGCCTGAAAAATAATCGGGGTTGTATGCAAAAGCCGAGTCGTTGATCGCTGCCCTGTTGAATGTAACCGAAATGGTGTGGTTGTTATACAGCCGGGGCCTAAAGGTATAACCGGCACTGGCCTCGTATTGTTGTTTGACGTATTTGTTTTCGTCGAGGTAAAAATCCCGCTTATTGGCCGTTGTTGCGTAGGTAAACTCGTGGTTCCTGCTATAGGCCAGTTTAAAGTTCATCCCCTGCGTTTGTTTTTTGTTGATATAGGGAATGGTATAACTCACCCCGGCCTGCTCGGTATAACCGGCTTGAAATTTAAATACAAGCCGTTCTTTTCTCCCTCTGAAATTCTCTTTCGCGACATACATACCATAATTGAGTCGCTCCAGATCCCTGTTCTCCCACCAGGTATTGAAATTCGTTTCCTGAATTTCAAAGATCGGGATCGGCCACCAGTACCAGCGCTCTTCCAGCATGATGTATATGGAAATATTCTTGTCGTCGAAGTAAACCGGATCGACCGTTACGAAATTGAATAACAAGGTGTTTAACAAGTTACTTTTTGCTCTTGCCAGTTTTTCCGGCAACTCACCTGCCGGAATTTTTTCTCCGAGCTCGAATGGCAACTCTCTCAGAATGATGGCTTCCCTGGTTGTTTTATTCCCAATGATTTTGATTTCCTGAACTACATTGATCGTTATGGAATCCTGTTGTGCCATTAACAAAACCGAACAAGGCCCTAACAGTAAAATAAGGAGAACAATGTATGTCTTTGAAAGCATTTTAGGTATTTAGAAACCGCATGAACTCATCGTACCTGTCTTTCAAATCTTTGTGGTATTCACTTTCATTGTAAGAAGCAAGAACAACGTAATTGAAGCGTTCGAAAGTGCGTAATATACGGCTGATATCTGTTTTATTGATCTTGAGTGTCAGTTCGATCTTATTGGAATCCTGATGAGACGTAATGAACGAAGCAAGAATTTTGGCATCATCCGATTCCACAATTTTGGAAATTTCCGCCAGCGAATAATCGATCATATTCATCTCCAGCGTAATGATGCTTCCCATGCTGGTCACCGAAGTCATCTGAGCAAAGAAGGTCAGGATGGAATCCGAGGTGATCAATCCCAGGTAATCTTCCTGTTCGTTAAGTACGGGTAAAACATCCACTTCATGCTCGTACATTTTCCCGATCGCATCGAAAATATGCTGGTGCTGATACACAAAAGGCTTTCGGAAGTTCAGGTTGTAACCCTTGATCTTTTCATCACCATTGTTCCTGTCCAGCACATCCGACTCTTCAATGATGCCGGCATATTTCTTACCATCTATAACCGGCATATCCTTCACCTTGAATTCTTCCATCCAATCCAGAGCTTTGTTCCCGGTATCGGTCAGTTTAAGTGGCGGAATATCAAAAGTTATTAATTCAGATGCTATCATAAAGTAGGCTCAATAGTTTACCTTTGTACATTATAACGTTTATCGAATACCAAAAGTACGCATTATATAATGACAAAGTTAAGTGTTAATATTAATAAAGTAGCGACGATCCGGAATGCCAGGGGGCATAATTTACCTGATCTGGTACAAGTGGCAAAAGATTGTGAGCGATTTGGCGCTCAGGGAATTACCGTACATCCCAGGCCGGACGAAAGGCACATCCGATATCAGGATGTTTATGACTTAAAAGACGTGGTCACAACCGAATTCAACATTGAAGGGTTTCCGAATACGAAGTTCATTGATCTTGTACTGGAAGTTAAACCGACACAGGTTACTTTGGTTCCCGACCCACCGGGAGTACTTACATCCAATGCCGGATGGGACACCCTCAAACAAAAAGACTTTCTACGGGAGGTTATTGAAACTTTCAAATCGGCAGGAATCCGGACATCCCTATTCGTAGATACGGAGCTGATGAACATTGAACATGCAGCACCCACCGGAGCCGACCGCATCGAATTTTATACCGGCCCCTATGCCGAACAGTTTGACGACAATAAGGAAAAAGCCATTGCCCCGTTCATCGAAGCGGCTCAACGGGCTCATCAAGCCGGCCTGGAAATCAATGCCGGGCACGATCTGAACCTGTTCAACCTGGCTTATTTCAAACAAAACATCCCGAATTTATTAGAAGTATCCATCGGCCATGCCTTGATTTGTGATGCTCTTTATTTGGGACTTGAGGAAACCATACAGCGTTACCTCAGCTGTCTGAAGTAAAAATGGAACACAAATTGTTATCTTTGAAAAAAACAACGATGAAAAAATTAATCAGTTTAGGCCTTCTTTTATTCTTTGTTTTGGCGTTGGCACTGACCTCCTGCGGAGGCGGGCCGAAAAAATGCAATGGAAAAAGAGGAATCCGGACTCCAATGGGCGTTATGTAATGAGAATTGTAAGCATCATATTATCTGTGCTGTTATTTACAGCTTGTCAATCGTCGAAATCTACCAGTGATCCCGTGAGTGTAAAACAAAAAAAGGAGAATCTCCCGGTTCTGGAAATAGCCTCGGGGAATAACAGCGGTTTTGAAACCCCGACCATGAAAGTGATCAGCACCATGGAAGATCTTTCACAAACCTGGGAGATCGCTTACAAGAATTACCTGAAGAAAAAAGAATTCCCGGCAGTTGACCTGGAAGAGTTTGATGTGATTCTGGTTGCCCTGGGGGAACGGAATTCAGGAGGTTACTCCATTCAGGTGGAGTCTGCCGTGAGTATTGGAAATGCTGTAACCGTAACTGTTATCGAAACCAAACCGGGAAGCAACTGCATGACCACCGAAGCCATCACTTATCCGTTTCAACTGGTTCAAATCCCGAAGACCGGAAAAACCATCTCATTTGAGAAAACGGAAAAGGTGATCCATTGCAAATCAAAGTAATTTCTTAGGCACCGTAGCGATAAAATCTTTCAGGTAATACGGCTCGAAATAGGCTACATCTTCCGTGTGCCCATTCAAAAATTTCTGATAAGCCAACCGGTTCACGAATGCTGCCGAGGGCAATCCTTCTTTACTGAATTTCGCATTCGGATTCACTTCAAGTAACTCCCGGCATTTTTCAGCACCATCCCCAAAAAACACAACACGATTGGTTGCCAGTATATCCGAAAAGGAATCTCCGTTGATGATCTTAGCCGTAATCGGTGTACTTGCCACATGATCCGAATCGTATAAAGCCGTATATACTTCCATCCGCCGGGCGTCCAGCATGGGACAGTACAAATCAGCATCCGGATCTTCTCCCTGCATCCGGAGTGCCATGGCTTGCAAGGTATCTACAGCCAGAAGGGGTTTGTTTAAGGCATAGCATAACCCTTTCGCTGCCGAAACACCGATCCGCAATCCGGTGTAGGACCCGGGGCCTTTGCTCACAGCAACAGCATCCAGCTGATTAAGCGTCAGGCCTGCATCTTTCAGCACATCCTGAATAAATCCATTCAGTTTTTCGGCGTGGGAATAAGCTCCGCCTTCTTCCTTCAATGCAAGCAGTTGTTCTCCGTCGGAAAGTGCAACGGAGCAAATTTTTGTAGCGGTCTCAATGCCCAGAATCAGCGCCATTCGATATAATTTTAATTTCCACGCGCCGGTTAGCCGACTCCTGGTATTCACTTTTTGGTTCGGGATACAGCATCTGCGAATTGCCGTAACCGGTAAAATCGATCCGTTCTTTTTCGATGCCGTCCTTCATCAGGTAATCTTTCACTGCGTAGGCCCTGTTATATGACAATTGTTTGTAATCTTTCGTGTTCTTTTGCTTGGGTCCGTTCACATGGCCTTCCACCTCTATTTTCACGTTCGGATTTTCCTGCATAAAAGTAAGCAAAGCCTTCAACGAACTCCTGGCAGAAGGTAAAAAATCGGCCCGATTCCCATAGAACTGAATGTTTTTCAGGTTTACTTTTTGCCCGGCAGCGATCTTCTCCAGGTAAATGATGGCTTCATGGTTCGATTTCGTTTTATTGATCTGAACCTCTTTCGAGGTGAGCATGTAACCCTTAGCCGAAATGGTGATGTAGGCATCGTAGTTCTTGCGGGAAAGCTCCGTTTCAAATTCACTGGTCGACTCCAATTCGATATCCTTGTGCTGCAAATCGGAAATAATAATTGATGCCTTTACCGGCTCTTTAGTTGCCCGGTCCTTAACCTTCAATTGAAACAAAATACCATCCCTTTCCGGCTCGGGATTTTCCTCTTTCGGAGTATCCGTTTTCTTCACCTCCGGCAAGTGTAAAATCAGGGAATGTTTTTTTCCTGATGCTTTCGGGTTATTAACCACCAAAACGAATTGATCGCCTTTTTTAGCCTTGACGGGATTGCTGTAATTGTCGTTGATCCCGGCTCCCACAAAATCCTGCGTAGCCTCTTCTTTTAGCCCGGTAAACGGACTTCGAGACAGGTTAGTCCGAATGGGTTCGATCTTTTTATCGGCTATCCGTTTACAAAAAGCCGTTTTGTATTCGAACAACACAAAATCCCAATCGTCTTCTTTGTCGTGCGTTTTGATATCGAAAGAAAGTATCCCGGATTCCGGCATGGTGATGAGGTACCAGATCGAATTGGCTTCTTCTTCGAAGAATTTGGTATTCTCGAGGGAATAGCCTTCGAATTCTTTCACATTACCAAATCCCGTAATCGGATCGGAATGATAAATATTGCTTTTCAAATCGAGTAAATCGGAGCAATCGGCGTGTTGGCTCTTAACTTCAGCAGAAAGTAAAAAGTAGCAAGCAGCAAGTAGCAGAAGCCTTGTCCGTTCGAGTGTCCGCAGAAGGGGGACGTATCGGGAACTATCCTTTTCGTTTACAAAAGTGTGTTCTCGATACTTTTTCTTGCAGAAAAAACTCGAACGGACACGTTTGTTCATCTTATTTTTCACCCCATGAGGCATAACACAAAGTTAGTGGATTTTAATGGCTTGCTAAAATTGTGCCGATTGGATTTATTCATGCAAAAAGCTTAAATTAGCTACGGATAGAACATTTTATTATGGGATTTTTAGGTGCTGGCGCGGTAGCTGCAATGCAAAAAAGTATCAAAGACAACAAAGCTTTGCGTAAAAAACGGAAATCCCTGAAGGAGATTTCGGAAAACTATCATGAAAAGGCCAAAGACAAAGCTCCTGAATATAACAAGATGTCGGAAGAAGCATTCGAACAGTTTAAGGCTGAGTTACATGCCAAAAAGAAAAAGGAAAAAACTATCCGTTTAACCATGGTCGGCGTGCTCGTGATCCTTGGAATATTAATGCTGATCTACGTTGTTTAAACCAACCTAATATCCCAAACTAGCACTCAATTATTTTTCACCAACCCTTCCATGAGGGAAAATGAAAGTGGCAACAAATCATTCCTCTATCTCTCCCGAAACACATTATTGATTAGCTTTTAACACACCCCTAACCCCTCTCAAGAGGGGAATTTCTTACCTTTTTGAAAAATGAAGGGAGGATTAATAATTCAAACTGGCACTCAGCCACTTCTCGGCTTCTTCCAGGCTCATTCCATTGGCTTCTGCATAAACTCCCACCTGATCTTTTTCAACTTTTCCAACTCCGAAATACTTGCTTTCCGGATGGGCGAAATACATTCCGCAAACGGCCGCCGTCGGATACATGGCCAGACTTTCGGTGAGGCTTACTCCGGTTAATTTTTCAGCATCCAGTAACCGGAACAGTTCTGTTTTTAAGGTGTGGTTCGGACAAGCCGGATAACCCGGAGCCGGACGAATTCCTTTGTAGCTTTCTTTGATCAGGGCTTCGTTATCCAGGCTTTCGCCGGTAGCATAACCCCAGATCTCTTTCCTCACTTTTTCGTGCATCAGTTCCGCAAACGCTTCCGCGAGACGGTCGGCCAGAGCCTTTAGCATGATGGCCTGGTAATCGTCGTGATCGGCTTCAAAGCGCTCCAGATGCTGCTCAATGCCTTCTCCGGCTGCTACCACAAACCCTCCGATGTAGTCTGTCTGTCCGGATGATTTAGGAGCAATAAAATCAGCGAGGCTGATATTCGGAACCCCTCCGGCTTTTTTACTCTGCTGACGCAGCTGGTGCAATTGCCCGATCCGTTGTCCCTGAGTAGTTACCTCAATCGTGTCATCATTCACGGTATTCGCCTCCCAGACACCCACAACTGCACGGGCTTTGAGCCATTTTTCGTTGATGATCTGTTGCAGCATGGTTTGAGCATCCCGAAACAGTTTGGTGGCTTCCGTTCCGACAATTTCATCATTCAAAATCTGAGGGTATTTCCCGGCCAGCTCCCAGGTCCGGAAAAAAGGCGTCCAGTCGATGTACTTCGAAATGGCTTCCAAATCATAATCATCGAACTGTTTTACCCCGATAAAATTCGGTACCACAGGCTTTGTTTGGTTCCAATCAATTTGATATTTATTAGCCCGGGCCTGTTCAAGCGATAGTATTTCTTTCTGCGTCTGTTTTTTAGCGTAGTTCTCCCGAACACGGGCGTATTCTTCTTTCACTCCGGCAATATAATTCGCTTTTTTATCCGAACTCAGGAGGCTGTCTACCACCGTCACCGAACGCGAAGCATCCAGCACATATACCGTTTGTGCGTTTTGATAGTGTTCTTCAATCTTAACTGCCGTATGTACTTTGGAGGTGGTGGCTCCACCGATCAGCAAGGGAATGTCGAAATTTTCCCGCTGCATTTCTTTGGCCACGTTCACCATTTCATCCAGCGAAGGTGTAATCAATCCCGAAAGTCCGATGATATCAACCTTCTCAGCCTTAGCTACCCGAAGAATTTCTTCGCAGGGAACCATCACACCCAGGTCGATCACTTCGTAATTGTTACAACCAAGCACCACTCCTACGATATTTTTCCCGATGTCGTGCACATCGCCTTTAACAGTGGCCAGCAATACTTTCCCGGCGTTGGAACCGGCTTCCTTACTGGCCTCGATGTAGGGTAGCAGATACGCTACCGCTTTTTTCATAACGCGGGCCGACTTCACCACCTGAGGCAGGAACATCTTTCCGGCACCAAACAGATCGCCTACAACACCCATCCCATTCATTAAATGCCCTTCGATCACCTGTAAGGGTTTATCGACCTGCTGCCGGGCCTCTTCGGTATCTTCTTCGATAAAATCGGCAATCCCTTTCACCAGGGCATGTGTCATGCGCTCCTGTAAGGTTCCGTTTCGCCATTCGAGATCCTGTTTTTGCTCCTTCCTGTCTCCTTTCACGGTATCGGCATACTCCAGTAAACGTTCGGTGGCATCGTCCCTCCTATCGAGCAGAACATCTTCCACTTTATCCAAAAGTTCTTTGGGAATGTCGTCGTACACTTCGAGCATGGCCGGATTCACGATTCCCATATCCATCCCTTCGCGAATAGCGTGATACAGAAAGGCCGAATGCATCGCTTCACGCACCACATCATTTCCCCGGAAGGAGAAGGAAACATTACTCACGCCGCCGCTCACATGGGCTCCGGGAAGGTTCTCCCTGATCCAGCGTGTGGCCTGAAAAAAATCGAGGGCATTTTTACGATGCTCTTCCATACCGGTGGCAACCGGAAAAATATTGGGATCGAATATGATATCTTGAGGAGGGAACCCTACGCGGTCGACTAAAATCCGGTAAGAACGTTCACAAATCTCCACACGGCGCTGATAACTATCGGCCTGACCCTGTTCATCGAAGGCCATCACGATAACCGCGGCACCGTAGCGTTTTATTTTGGATGCCTGTTCCATAAACTGTCCCTCACCTTCTTTGAGGCTGATGGAATTGACCACGCATTTTCCCTGCACATTTTGCAATCCGGCTTCAATGATGTCCCACTTACTGGAATCGATCATAACCGGAACCCGGGCAATATCGGGTTCGGCTGCAACCAAACGAAGGAAATCGACCATCGCTTCTTTCCCGTCGATGAGTCCGTCGTCCATGTTAATATCGATGATCTGAGCACCACCTTCCACCTGATCGCGCGCAACACTAAGGGCTTCTTCGAACTGACCTTCTTTGATCAGGCGTAAAAACTTCTTGGATCCGGCCACATTCGTACGTTCTCCAACATTAATGAAATTGGATTCAGGAGTAACAACAAGTGCTTCCAATCCACTCAATTTCAGGTAAGGAAGATTTGTCCATTGATAGGTGTATACTCCGGTATAATCGGGATGCAAACTCATGCTAGAGATCCTTTAGGTGAATATTGTGCCGCCAGTTCTGCAATGGCTTTGATGTGTTCCGGCGTGGTGCCGCAGCATCCTCCGACGATGTTAACCAATCCTTCATCGAGAAAGACTTTGATCTGCTGAGCCATGAATTCGGGTGTTTCATCGTACTGACCCATTTCATTAGGCAAACCTGCATTCGGATGAGCACTAACCAGACAATTTCCTTTATCATGAATGATCTTGAGGTAAGGTCTGAGGGCTTCGGCACCCAATGCGCAATTGAGTCCGATGGAAAGCGGATTGGCATGTTCGACAGCCACAATAAAAGCTTCGGTATTTTGCCCGGAAAGAATCCGTCCGCTGGCGTCGGTGATCGTTCCGGAGATCATGATCGGCAAATCGGTGCCTTTTGCTTGTTGAACCTCATCGATCGCAAAAAGTGCCGCTTTGGCATTGAGGGTGTCGGTGATCGTTTCTACAAGCAGGAGGTCGGAACCACCATCAATCAACCCTTCCGCCTGTGTTTTGAAGGCGTCGACCAGTTCCTGAAACGTAATGTTGCGGAATCCGGGGTCGTTCACATCGGGCGACATCGACGAAAGTTTGGTTGTCGGGCCGATCGACCCGGCCACGAAGCGCGGTTTGTCGGGGTTCTTAGCTGTGAATTCGTCAGCCACTTCCCGGGCAATTTTAGCCGCTGCGAAGTTGATGTCGTAAACGGCATCTGCCAGCTGATAATCGTCTTGTGCAACAGCTGTACTTCCGAAAGAGTTGGTTTCCACGATATCGGCACCTGCCTCAAAATACTGGGCATGAATTTCTTTGATCACTTCGGGTTTGGTGATGGAAAGCAGGTCGTTGTTCCCTTTCAGCGGACAAGGATGATCTTTGAACCGCGCTCCCCTAAAATCCTCTTCCGTTAACCGGTAGCGTTGGATCATGGTCCCCATGGCACCATCCAGTACGAGGATTCTGTGTTTGAGTATTTCTCTAATGTTCTTCATTTTAATTGTTTTCGTCCATGCGAATTCCGGCAGTTGAGATGGAGCAATCTGTTGTTAAGATGGCTTCGTCATACTTCCTCGCAATGACGTTTTGGTCATAAAAAAACCCCTTCCAGTTAAGTTGAAAGGGGTTTGACATTTATTTTTTCAACTTATCTTTTCCCGACACTTCAGGATAGGATTTAGCACCTTTTCCCACCCCGATCATTTCAGGGCCAGAAGGTTGCCAAGGTTTCACAGGGCCTATTCCCTCCACCTTTCGCAATAAGTATGACCCGAAACCGGATCATATCCATTCATTTTTTTTAAGAACGCGTTACAAAACTATCACAGATTTGAATCAATTCAAAATATCTGTGTTAAAACTCTGCATTTTTTGGTGTTCGCGGAAAAGGAATCACATCCCTGATGTTCGTCATCCCGGTCACAAAGAGCATTAAACGCTCAAATCCCAATCCAAATCCGGCATGAGGTACCGTCCCGAATTTTCGGGTATCGAGGTACCACCATACGTGGTCTTCCGGAATATTGAAATCCTTGATCTTTTGTTTTAGAATGTCTAGACGCTCTTCCCGTTGGGAACCACCCACAATTTCCCCGATCCCAGGAAAAAGGATGTCCATGGCACTAACGGTCGTATCGACGGTCATGCCCGGCCTGGCTTCCGGCAACTGATCATCCTGACGCATGTAGAACGCCTTGATTTTAGCCGGATAGTTTGTAAGAATCACCGGTTTTTTGAATTCTTTCTCCACCAGGTAACGTTCATGTTCGGATTGAAGGTCGGCACCCCAGCCTTCGATCGGATATTGGAATTTACCTTTCTTATTCGGGTTGGAGTTCCTTAAAATATCAATGGCTTCGGTGTAGGTTAACCGGACAAAATCATTCTCTGCAACGAATTTCAATTTCTCGATCAGTTCCATGGAACGCTCGGCTTCAGGCTTTCCTTTCTCTTCCTCTTGCAAGCGTTTGCTTAAGAATTCGAGGTCTTCCTTGCAGTTATCGAGTGCATATTGCACACAATATTTGAGCATTTCTTCCGCCAAATCCATGTTATCATGCAGATCTGCGAAAGCAACTTCAGGCTCGATCATCCAGAATTCGGCCAGGTGTCGGGTTGTATTGGAGTTCTCCGCCCGGAATGTCGGGCCAAAGGTATAAACCTTTCCAAGAGCCAGAGCCGCTAATTCGGCTTCCAGCTGACCGGAAACAGTCAGGTTAGCTTCCTTACCGAAAAAGTCCTGTTTCACATCGATTCGGCCATCTTCCGTTTTAGGCGGATTTTCAAGGTCGAGCGTGGTTACCCGGAACATTTCTCCGGCTCCTTCGGCATCCGATCCGGTAATAATCGGTGTATGAATATTATAAAACCCTTTATCGTTGAAGAATTGATGAATGGCGAAGATCATGGCATGCCTCACACGGGTAATGGCTCCAAACGTATTCGTACGAAATCGCAGGTGAGCAATTTCCCGTAAAAATTCCAGGGAGTGTTTCTTAGGTTGTAACGGGTACTCGTCCGGGTGAGCATCACCAAGTACCGTAAAAGACTTTACCAGTACTTCTACTGATTGCCCGCTTCCCTGTGAAGGAACCAGTTCACCGCTAACCTGAAGTGCTGCACCGGTTGTGATGCGTTTTAACTCCTGTTCATCTTCCTTTTCAAAATCAACAACACACTGTAAATTATTGATGGTCGACCCGTCGTTTAATGCAATAAAACGATTGCTTCTGAATGTTCTAACCCATCCTTGTACGGTAACCTCTTCACCTGTTTTTGGTGACTTCAATAATTCGCTGATTGTGGTGCGTTTCATGATTTAAAATTTTCGACAAAATTGAACAAAAAATATTTATAAGCCGTGAAGAATTCGCTTGCTTTAAAAAAAATCCACCCGGTTCGGGTTAATGTCAGTTAAATTGATGTGATATCTGAGTGTTTTTACATACATTTGTGTGTAGTCGGCAACATGCCTGATTTTCAGATTAAATATTTAACATTTTCGATAAATTTGGTTTTTAATGCGATAAAAGTTCGAAAATATTTTGAATAAGTTAAATAAAGGTTTTAATATTGCAGACTAAATACAAGGAGCGAATAATTTAATATACTATGAAACGATTATTTTTTGTAATGCTGATCTCACTTTTCGCCCTGCATGTGAATGCAACGGGAGTGATCGTGTTGGAAGGGCATTATCAAGGAAAGAACCTGTACGTTCAGAATCCGTTTGCCGGAAGTGGTGTTGGTTTCTGTACGTTCGAAGTTACAATTAACGGAGAGGTTACTACCGATGAGGTAAACTCAAGCGCTTTTGAAATTGATTTCGCTAATTTCCAATTGAAAGTTGGAGACCCTGTGATCGTTAAGATCAAACACAAAGACGATTGTAAACCAAAGGTATTGAACCCTGAGGTTCTAAAACCGAAAAGTACATTCGAAATTGTTTCCATGAAAATCTCCAAAGAAGGTGTGTTCGATTGGGTAACTAAAAACGAAACCGGAAAATTAACCTTCATCGTTGAGCAATTCCGTTGGAACAAATGGATCAAAGTTGGTGAAGTAGACGGAAACGGTACTACTGCTGAAAACAGCTACCAGTTCCAAATCACTCCTCACTCCGGTGAAAACAAATTCAGAGTAAAACAAATCGATTACTCCGGCAAGCCAAGATATTCTCAAGCTTCAAGATACATCTCCACAGTAGGTGAGATCACCTTCAGCCCGATCAAAGCGAAAGACTTCGTGAACTTTACCGGTGAGACTTTATTTGAAGTTTATGACAGCTACGGTAACATCGTGAAGAAAGGATTCGGAGAGAAAGTAGATGTAACCAACCTGAAAAAAGGTATCTACTACCTGAACTACGACAATAAAACAGATACTTTCGTTAAGAAGTAATTACTGATCATATAAACTAAACCCTGACAGTGTCAGGGTTTTTTTATACCCTAACCTCATGAAAAAGATCGAACACCTCGGCATAGCCGTTCGAAACCTCGAAGAAGCCAATGCCACCTATTCCAAATTATTCAATCAAGAACCGTATAAACTGGAAGTGGTAGAAAGTGAAGGCGTTTCAACCTCCTTTTTCCTGGTTGGGGAAAATAAGATCGAACTTCTGGAAGCTACCAACCCGGATAGTGCCATTGCCAAATTCATCGAGAAAAAAGGGGAAGGCATCCACCACGTGGCATTTGATGTGGACGACATCCATGCTGAAATGGATCGCCTGCGCAAAGAAGGTTTCACCATCCTGAATGAAGAGCCTAAGCGGGGAGCTGACAACAAACTGGTGTGCTTCATTCACCCGAAGTCGGCCAACGGCGTGTTGATCGAACTATGCCAGGAGATCAAGTAGGATCGTTCCGGCTTCATCCAGGTCTTTTCCGAAAGCGATCAGACCCTCATCGTGGCCTCCCATCACCATCAACTTTCGGTCCGACAGATCGGTTTCACGAAATAACCGCTTGATCTCTTCGGCCATATCGGCCGTTCCGTAAGTTACCGACCGGCCTGATGTCGGCAACACGTCGATGTATCGATCCCAAAGTGTTTTATTGTGAATGTGTATCACGGCATGTACTTGCTCATCAGCCTCATAGAACGCGGCATGAGTCAGGCTTTCAGCTGAAGCTTTCACTCTTCCAGTACAATCCACGGTGTTGCTTTTCATATCATACGATGTAACCAGCGAGAACTGTTCCGGACGGATCGGATAAATGTTTCCTGTTTGGGTTCCTGAGATCAACATACCCCGATTGAGTTTAACGCTGATGTTCCCGTAGCCTATTTTGATGCCGGTATATTCTCCGATCAACTTCAGCTCATGCATCCGATCTCTCCACCTCAGCAGATCCTGCGGAACTTCAACCGGAAGGTTTTCGTCCTGCCAGTAAATGTTGAATTTTATAACCCCTTCGTCTTTCATGCTTTTTCAGGAAATAACCCCAACAGTCCTTTTTCAGATGCTTCACAAATCCCACGTTCGGTAATCAGGCCGGTAACGTATTTTGCCGGTGTAACGTCGAAACCGTAGTTGACAGCAGGCGTACTTTCGGGGCAGATCAACACCGACTTGACCGATCCGTCTACGAAGCCCTGGATGTACTTCACTTCATCCTCATCTCTGGTTTCGATCGGTATTTCCTTTAGTCCGTCTTTAATCGTCCAGTCGATGGTGGAAGACGGCAAGGCCACATAAAAAGGGATCTGATTGTCGTGAGCGGCCAATGCCTTCAGGTAGGTTCCGATCTTATTGGCCACATCCCCGTTCCGGGTGGTACGATCCGTTCCGACAATCACCAGATCGACCAGGCCGTGTTGCATCAAGTGTCCGCCGGTATTGTCGTTGATCAGCGTATGAGGAACTCCTTGCTCATTCAGCTCAAAAGCAGTGAGGCTGGCTCCCTGGTTCCGGGGCCTGGTTTCATCTACCCACACATGCACCGGAATTCCTTTTTCATGAGCCTGATAGACCGGTGAAGTTGCCGTGCCCCAATCGATCGTAGCCAGCCAACCGGCATTGCAATGCGTTAAGATCTGAACCGGCTCACCTTGTTTTCGCTCGGCGATTTCTTCAATCAGGTTCAGGCCATGCTTCCCGATGTGATTACAAATGGTAATATCCTCCTCCTTGATCTCGTTGGCTCTTTTTAAGGCCGCATCAACTCGTTGATCAGGATCGCTGATCGAATGGACTGCGTTAAGCATTTCGTTCAGTGCCCACTGGAGGTTCACCGCTGTTGGCCGGGTGGCGTTGAGCTTGGTTGCTACTTCAGCGATGTATTCCTTAGGGCGATCTTTTTCTTTGGCTTCAATACAAGCCAGGTACATTCCGTAAGCTGCAGTCACTCCGATAAGAGGAGCTCCGCGAACAACCATTTCTTTAATCGCATAGGCAGCTGCATCGGAAGTTGACATATCGAAAACCTCGATCTGATGTGGAAACCACCGTTGATCGAATGCCTGGATCAAGTTGGGGTTTTGCTCGTTAACCCAGATGGTGTGATGATGCTGGCCTTTAATGTTCATGGAAAAGCGTTACAATATTTTCTCCTTTTTGCAGGTGATGCGTCTTCAAATTTAACCCTTTTGCGGCAAGAATATGCTCTTCGGTATCATCAATAAACAGGGTTTGTTCCGGTGCAAGCTGCTTGTCGTGAAGAATATGTAAAAAGATTTCAGGGTTTGGTTTTCTCAGCTCCAGCTCATGGGAATAGTAGGCTTTTTCAAAGAGGACTGACAAGCGTTCGAATCCGAAGTCGTGTTGCACCATGTTATCGATGGTGTTCAGGTGAATGGCATTGGTATTGCTCAATAAGAAGATGCGGTATTTGCGGGCCAGGTTCCGGATCAGGAAGATCCGTTCGGCCGGGATATCGAGCAGCATCCGGTTCCAGGCCTTAGTGATCTGTTCGTCGGACGGAGAAGCATCGATGGTTCGGATGAACCGGAAGAGTTGTTCTGCGGATAATTTCCCCATCTCAAAGTCGTGGAGGACGTTATTTTCGGCAAACCGATCCAGAACGGTGTGGTATTTTTCCCGGAACAGGTCTTCAAAAGCCTTATATGTAGCCTTTTCATCCAGGTTGATGATTACCCCGCCCAGATCGAAGATGATGTTTTTAATGCCCTTAAAATCCATGCTGGCAAAACTACAAAATTGTAAACCGTAATATTGGTAAATTAACAACTTATACGTTAATTTGCAGCCACTTTCTAATCGATTGATTATTAAGGGGGCCTATAACTCAGCTGGTTAGAGTAGCTGACTCATAATCAGCAAGTCCTTGGTTCGAGCCCAAGTGGGCCCACCCAAGCGGGGATTTGATCAAAATTGATTGAATCCCCTTTTTTATAATCCTCTACCGCCCCCAATAAATAAGGGATTACAGAAAACAACAAATTTATTCTAGGGGTTCGATAATTGTCATTTTTACGGTTATACCTAATTCCTTCTGGAAACACTAAATATTGTAAGTTTCTTTTTCCTTCAAAACTCTCCTTCCTCCATATTGATGGGAGGCTTGAGGCCAAGTTAACAGCTTTTGTAACTGCCTTTTCAAGGTTCGATAATGTGATTTGATCGCTGTCTAATTTTTGTTCAATTTGCTCTATTTCAACTCTCGTTTTATCTCTGTACTTTAGATATAAATCTTGTTCTATCTCTCCCAATACAAAACGCTCTTCAATTTTATTAAGTTTCTTCTTTATCTTACTTAAATTCATTCTTAAAGACTTGGTATCTGTTTGATTATGACTAATGTTTCTCCATATCACATATTTCATCATATCACTAACAGTGGAAGTAACTTTTGGATTAACCATATACTGCGACAACAAGTCTTCAAATTTTTGATGCAATATCTTTTGACTTCTGTTTTTCTTACAACCCTTTTGATTGCATTTATAATAGTAAAGGTTTTTCTTTTTCACTATATATCCCGTCATACTCGTTCCACAGCAATCACATTTTACAAATTGTTTTAGTGGTAAAGCATCTACCTCTTTTTCAATTGTATAACCTGAATTAAATTTTGATAAGTTTTTATGAACTTGTAAGAATGTACTTTTTGGTACTAATGGGGGATGTTTACCCTCTATCATTTCCCCTGGAATCATTTTTGAAACTACAAATCCGCAATAAAAAGGGTTCCTAAAGTAATCTGTTAACCGCTTTGGTGGTATTGATAAACCTTGAGATTCCAATTTTTCAGAAATAGTAACTAATGACCAGTCCTTTTTCGCCTTCCAATCAAAAGCTTTCTTAAGTAATTTACCTTGTTTATTAATTACAAGCTTATGCTGATCAGCTGTCTTCCCTTGATTAAGATTATCATACCCAGTAGGCGGAATAAAAGGCCAGTAACCTTGCATTAATTTTTCCTTCATCCCAGTAACACACTTATTTTTTCTTAATTCATTATCATATTGACTAAACAAATG
>JAGQZT010000122.1 GCA_020435335.1 Flavobacteriales bacterium
AAGTAGTTTCCGAAACCATTACTGCCGGAAGGTTTCCAAAAGTTCAGTCCACCGGCCCAGTTGTTGTACTCGATCCCCCATTCTCCGTAAGGTGCACCGGTTTGGCGCCCCAATAACAATGAAGCTTCGTTTCCATCCAACAGGGTGAATCCTTCGATGTGGGCATCCAGTTTCACGCTGTTGAAATCCTTGATGTGTAAGGTCGCATCCGGAGTTGCTGTAGCGATACCAACCTTTCCATCTGATTTCCAGGTCATGATTCGGGTGTTGGTATTTAAGAAAGTTAAATCCATACGGTTACTGGTTGTGCCGATATCCCATTTGTATTCCACGTAAGGCTGGGATGATAACAAGCGGTAATTGTGCGTAATTCTCAATCCGGTGGTGTAAGTTTCAATCGGATCTCCGAATGCCGGCGCTCCGGTAAATGATTTATAAATATTGAGTTTCCGTGGCATGGTGCTCGTTCCGATCCCTAATTTACCGGTAATGTAACCGTCGTCCGTTAATGTAGACGGAGCTGTTCCTGTAAATTGTGAATAACCGGTTTGGGCTGCGATAGCCATCCCAAGGATGATTAAAATCTTTTTCATGTTGTTTTTAGTTTATAGTTGATTATTGATAAATTACTTTTTTGGTGATTGAATGTTCTCCGTTTACGACCCTAACCAGGTAGATTCCTTTTGGATAAGTCGCGATATCGAAGGTATGTTTTTGATTTTCGGTCAGTTTTTCTGTATGAACAACAACTCCCATCAGGTTGAGTACTTCCACGTAGCTTCCTGCCGAAACCTGTCCTACCTGCAGGGTAAATTGTCCGGTACCGCTTGGATTCGGGTAGATGTTGACATCATCCGGATGAGCCACTTCGTTATAATCGGCAGAAGTCAGCTCATCGGTTTCCACACCGGTGTTTCCGATTCCTCCATAGCTATTCGGGTATGAAGCCACACGAAGCACATTATCCAGGCAGGGAATGATGCGGGCTTCGAAATCACCTTCCATAACTGAACCCGGCAACAATTGAATTTCATGTCCGGCGGCTAATCGAGTGGTTTTACCCGGAGCATAGCTGCATGAAGACGTCATGTCATTCAGGACGCGCTGATCGTAGGTCCAGTTGAGCCCATGTATAAACGATACCAATCCGCAATTCACATTGGCATTATAATGAATTCCGGTAACAGAAGACACTCCTACAGCATTCCAGGCCTGAATGACCTGTTCCACCTTCCAGTCACATTCTCCCCAAATATCGATGGCAGCCAGGATGGAGCCGTTCTTTGAATCTGCGTAATCTGAAGAATTACTCAAGTAATCCCTTCGATTTTTATAGGCCACATAAGCCGCATTTTCAATCCCGATGCCGATCACGGAAAAGGTTGTCGTTCCTACGGTTTGACTACCACCTTCTGCTAACAAGTAGAACCAATGGTTTTGGACACCACTATTGGTATGCACTCCTCCCCAGTCGCTATTATCCACATTATAATCCTGCCAAAATGGGCCTTGATAAATAGATGGATGATTGTAATCATTCGGACTAATTAAACTCCTATTGGGGTCTCCATGATCACTACCGTGGATATAAATATCCGAGCTCATCCCTTCAACATAGTACTCTATCATTTCTCCGAAAATATCTCCAAACGATTCGTCCAACGCTCCAGACTCGTTCTGGTAAGTTAAATTGGCAGAATACTCATCCACCCCATGCGTCCACTCATGACCACACACGTCAAGCGTTGCCCGGCTATTACTTCCTCCACCTGCACCGCCGACATTGATTTGATTTCCATTCCATGAAGCATTACCAGGAGAATCATCAGCTGCAACATTAATGGATTGGTAGAATCCGTCGACACCTGTCAGATTATAAGCCATTTCATAAAAATCAAAGGCTCTTTGCAAAGCCCAATGTGCTGAAACCCCTTCCCGGTCTCCTGCACTGGTCCAGTTGTTATCCTTATCCTTGTATTCATGGCCATTACTGGCATTATAGGTATAAATTTTTCTACAATCATCTTTTAACTTATACTTTCCAATTGATCCTGTCCATTTTGATGTAAAAGTCTGTGTCCCGTTGTAGAAGGTTGTCCCTGTTGCCGTACCAATCCCGCATGTCCGGATGTTGGAGTACATATCCAGAATGGTTCCGTTAGACGCGTCTACGTGGCAGACATATGATTCGCCGGTAGCCGGTACGGAAAGAATAAACTTATAGCAAAGCAGATATGTGCGTTTTTCACCTTGTTTAAATTGCTTGATCACCAGATCGCCCGATAAACTCTTGGAAGTACTGCCGTAATTGGTTGCTTTGGTTACGCTGTATTCCAAAATGGGTTTATTCTTGGTCGAAATTGAATTCAACACCTGTTCAACCGCTGTTCTCTCGTCGATAACCGGTGTTACATCGAGTGCAATTCCCGAAACAAAGGTTCCGTTCATGCTGTTCAGGGCTCCCTGTTTGTTATAATGCAGGATGTAATGGCCTTCATCGACCAGTACATCTTTGTACGTTTGGTAATACCTTGCATGCCTGATTCCCAGTTCATCCGTATAGTCCTTGTATTTCACCATGGCATCGCCGTCTTTCATCTCAAAATAATTGGGATCTTTGAAGATGTCTTCGGATCTGTCGCCTGCTTTTTCATCGGCTAACAGCACCCAGTTCTTGGTAGATTCCTGGGCGAAAGAGATGGTGGCAATCAAGAGCGAACCGAAGCAAGCAAATAGGAGCGTAATAGCTCGTAGCTCAATTTTCTGTTTCATGATTGATTTTTTTTAGTAAAGTCAATAGTCTGATTGCTTACTTTTTCAGTAATTCGTCAATAACTTCCTGTTGTTTTTTGTTTTCTTCTTTGAGTTGGATGACATACAAAGTCAGTTCTTCGATTTTTTGTAGCAATGCTGCATCCATTTGGCCCAGGTCAATTCCACCCTGCTCCACTTCCTGAGCCGACGGAATGTTCGGCAAATGATGATTCGCCTCTATGAAGTCTGCAACCTCTTCCAGCTCCATCAGACCGTATTTTTCTGCAAAAACGAAATCAGGCCAGTCGGCATGCAATTTCACCACCACTCTTTCGGCAATCATATCGCCTTTTACCGCCAGTTTATAACCCTGAGCATCATCCGTTCCGATACTTACATTACCGTTATCGGCGATAAACAGAAAATAATTTCCGAAGTTGTTGCTGCCCGATGGTTTCCAGAAATTTAGCCCTTTTGACCAGTTGTTGTATTCGATTCCCCACTCTCCGTAAGGAGCACCGGTTTGACGACCCAATAATAATGAAGCCTCGTTTCCATCCAGCAAGGTAAATCCTTCGATATGAGCATCCAGCTTCACGCCATTAAAATCCTTGATGTGTAAGGTAGCATCCGGAGCTGCTGTGGCAATCCCGACCTTCCCGTCCGATTTCCATGTCATGATTCGGGTATTGGTATTCATAAAGGTCAGATCCATGCGGTTGTTGGTAGTTCCGAGATCCCATTTATACTCCACGTAAGGTTGTGACGATAACAAACGGTAATTGTGGGTAATTCGCAATCCGGTTGTGTATGATTCGATCGGTGCTCCAACCACCGGTACTCCGGTGACCGATTTGTAAATATTAAGCTTTCGGGGCATCGCATCCGTACCGATACCGAAACTTCCTGTTAACCAGGCGTCATCATTTAATGAATGTGGTGCCCCAGGCACAAACTGTGAATAACCGGCCTGAGCGATAATGGCCAGACCCATAATTAAAATTGCTTTTTTCATTGCTTTTGTTTTTGATTAGGTTAGTGATCGTTTTAAGTTAATCAAATCCAAAAGTAGATTTCATATCAACACCTGTCAATCGGCGTAAATACGTATCAAATAAGTATTTAAACTATTATTAACATCCGTATTTATACCTATTTATAAAATTCAATTCCGTAATGAATAACTGTTTTTTCTTGACAACCCGAGAGCTGATTAAGAGCTATCCGGGCTTAAGATAAATCTTCGGTAAATACGTATGTACGATGACTCTAAAACCGGTATAAAGAAGTTATCACCAGTTCATTTATTTGTTAACAATGCACTTAATTAAAAGCAATCTTCAGTATTCCAACTACAGGCGCAGTTACTACTGAATTTAAGGCAGAAAGCCCGCTGCGACACTCTTGAATCACCAGTATTCATATGTAAACCGGTCAATCACATAGCGGTTCGGCATGCCGTAACTTCCCTTGGTATAAGTCTCTTCTTCCTCCACAAACCCCAACTCATTGTACTTTGTTTTACTCGTACGAACCACCTCCCCCTCCGACAGGATTGTTTCTCCGATCTGGAACCCGGCTTTATCGTATTCATATTGCACCGTGTTAGTCGTTTCGGCTACCACATCCTTATTCGTGATCCTGACTAGCAATTCCCCTTCAAAGTCCCGGAATTCCTGATTGGTCAGGTTATCATCTGCATCAAAGTGCTTCACCTCCACTATGAAATCACGGTGATCGAACCTGGTAACAACAGTATAAAATTCCTCCGTGAGTGTATTGCTATAAATTTCTTTGCAAATGAGACCGGTATCTCGCAGGTATTCATACCTAAAATGTTCCGTTAACTCATTTTCCTCATCAAATACTTTAATCTCTGTTTCCCTTCCGGCTTCATCAAAAAAATGCACTTCCTTTCCGAAGAATTGTTGATCTTCATCCAGTTGTGTATCTGTCCGGATTTTCAACGCTTCATCCATCTCCTGCTTCAGGAAAACCTGACTCCCATCAATATAGGTTACGATTTCCCTGACCATATTATCCTGCAGGGTTTCAAAATGTTCAATCCGCTCCATCAATTCCCCTTTCTCATATTTCAAGGTTTCAAAAACCACTCCTTCAGGCGTTTTCAGTTCGGACCATTTCGATATAAGGTCGCCCTCATCATCGTAATCGATTGATAGCGTGACTTCTCCTTTCTCATTATATTCCTGTTCCTGGCTGGTATAACGGAATACCGGATTCTTATTCACATCGACTCTGGTCGATTCTATCCTTACTTTCCGTGGGACTTTATCCATTTCAATCTGAGTTTAAGCGGTCAAAGTACGAAAATCTATTTTAAGTTTGTCACCGCAAAGTACACTCCCTCTACAACCTGGGCCATCCGTTCGTAATCCAGCGTTTCCGGAGTATCGGTCGGCTCGTGGTAATTTTTATTCCGGTAAAAGGCCGTATTGGTTATCATAACGGCATCATAGCCATATTTCCAGTAGTTCAGGTGATCCGAGAAATCTATTCCCGGAACCCAGGCCGGGGCATTAATCGACGACACATCGATTGCAGATCATTGTCGGATTCCTTTTTTCATCCTCCTGGTCAACTTCCCGTTTCCAAACTTGCTC
>JAGQZT010000123.1 GCA_020435335.1 Flavobacteriales bacterium
AAAGAAATGGCCGACAAACTGTCGCTGAGCCAGACACCGATCTATGAACGGATCAAAAAACTGGAAAAACTCGGCATCATTAAAGAGTATGTAGCCATACTCAACGGAGAAATCCTGGGCAAAGGGTTCATCGTCTTCATGAACATCACCATCAAAGACCACAGCCATTCCAAGCGCCAGGAATTCATCAACAAGTTATCTTCCCTCAAAGAACTCAGTGAGTTGTACCATACATCCGGGGCTTTCGATTTCCTGGCTAAGGTCCGGTTTGCCAACGTGAAGGAATACCGCGATTTTCTGGTTAATGAAATTGCCACCGTCGACAACATCAGCGACATTGACAGTCAGATCGTGCTGGAAGAAATCAAATCATCAACCTACATACCGGTTTAATTTTTAATTTTGTGAGATGCCAAAAACACTACTCATATTAGCCCACCCTAACATCAAAGAATCCATTGGAAACAGGATTATTTCCGAAATCCTGATCCGTGATCCCCAGGTAGAAATCCGTCACCTCGACCAGCTCTACCCCGACTTTAAAATTGATATTAAGGCCGAGCAGCAGGCTATGCTTCGGGCCGATCTGATCATTTTCCAATACCCGCTGTTCTGGTACAGTACCCCGGCCGTGCTGAAAGAATGGATCGATCAGGTGTTCGAGTATGGGTTTGCTTTTGGCCGGGACGCCAAACTAACCGGTAAAAAGGTCGTTGCTTCGTTCACCATGGGCAGTTCCGATAAAGATTATCCGGCTGAGGTCATTGAAAAAATCACTTTCCCTTTTCAGGGCATGGCCAAATACTGCAACATGGAATACCTGGGTGAGATTTACTCCAACGACATCAACAACTATAAACCCGGCGCAGGTGAAAAAGCGGCAGAAATAGCTAAAACACACGCCGAAAAATTAATCGCCCTCATTCACCCATAAACCTTTAAATACTTATTACCTTTACTGCAAATAAATCCGCCATCCTTTTGCATCGCCTTAAATCATGGTAGAAAAACACACCATCAAAACAACGAGAAACAACACATGAAATTTATTGAATTAGGTTTTGAACCTCAGGTTCTGGAAGCATTGGAAGCCATGGGTTTCGATACACCTACCCCCATTCAGGAACAATCCATTCCGGCTATCATGAGCAACAAGGACGTGATCGCCTGTGCACAAACCGGAACCGGAAAAACAGCCGCATTTGTTTTACCCATCCTGAACGCCATCTCCAAAAAGGGAAGCTCCGATAAAGTGAGTACCGTAGTCATCGTACCCACCCGCGAACTGGCCGTTCAGATCGACCAGCAGGTAGAAGGTCTTGCCTACTTTACCAATGCCACATCTCTGGCCATCTACGGTGGCGGCGACGGGCAAACTTTTGAATCGGAAAAGAAAGCACTGACCACCGGTGCCGACATCGTGATCTGCACTCCCGGGAGATTCATTTCCCACTTAAACATGGGGTACTTCGACTCATCGGGTGTAACGCATTTTATCCTTGATGAGGCCGATCGGATGCTCGATATGGGTTTCTTTGAAGACATCATGAAAATAGCCGAATATATGCCCAAGCAACGGCAAAACCTGATGTTCTCAGCTACCATGCCCCCGAAAATCAGACAACTGGCCAACCAGTTGCTGGTAGACCCCGTTAGCATCAGCATTGCCATTTCCAAACCCAATGAGGGGATTCTTCAGGCTGCCTACCTGGTTCACAATCACCAAAAAATCAACCTCATCAAACACCTGCTCAAAGGAAAAGACCACGATCACATCATCGTATTCTCTTCCCGGAAATCTACGGTAAAAGACATCGTAAAAGCCCTGAATCAGCAAGGCTTACCGGCCAAAGGCATCCACTCCGACCTCACCCAGCAGGAACGTGAAAACGTGTTACTTGATTTTAAAAACAAAAAAATCAAAATCCTGGTGGCAACCGATATCCTCTCCAGAGGGATCGACATCAAAGGTATCAACCTGGTTATCAACTACGACATCCCTTCGGATGCCGAAGATTATGTTCACCGAATCGGCCGGACTGCCCGCGGTGACAATACGGGAGTGGCCATTACGTTCATCAACGGCGAAGAATGCTACAACTTTTCCAAGATCGAGAAACTGATCGAAAAAGAAGTACGAAAGCTAGCCTTGCCGGAAGGATTCGAACCAGGGCCTGAATACAACATTGAACAGAAAAAACCATACAACAAGAATAGAAACTTCAAGAAAAAGAAAAACTGGAAACCCCGAAACAGCTAAATCATGTCCAGAAGAAATTTCATCAAGACCTCTGCCTTAGGTATCGGTGGCATTCTGCTTGCCAAATGTGCTCCCGGTAATCCGGAAAACACAACCGACAACGAAGAAACAACTCCGAAAACAATATCCAAACCCGTAGTGATCTCCACCTGGAACCACGGACTGGATGCCAACAAGGCCGCATGGACCATCCTCGAAAAAGGCGGAAATGCCCTCGATGCCGTTGAGAAAGGCGTGATGGTTACCGAATCCGATCCTACTAACCGAAGTGTAGGCTTAGGCGGCTTGCCAGACCGGGAGGGCCACGTAACCCTCGATGCCTGCATCATGAACCACGAGAACGAATGCGGTGCTGTGGCTTTTCTTCAGGAGATCGAAAACCCGATTGCCGTGGCTCGTAAAGTAATGGAAGAAACACCCCACGTGATGCTCGTCGGCCAAGGTGCTCAGGATTTTGCATTGGCACAGGGATTCCAGAAGACCAACCTGCTCGTTCCCGAAGCTGAAGAAGCGTGGAAGAAATGGAAGGAAAGCGAAGAACAGAAAAAACCCGGAATCAACTCCGAGAACCACGATACCATCGGCATGCTGGCCATCGATGAACACGGAAACATTTCCGGAGCCTGCACCACCAGTGGCTGGGCCTACAAACTCCATGGCCGGGTTGGTGACTCGCCCATTATCGGTGCCGGATTGTTTGTCGACAACGAAGTAGGAGGTGCCTGTGCCACAGGGCTGGGTGAAGCTGTAATCCGGATTGCCGGAAGCCACACCGTGGTGGAGCTCATGCGCCAGGGAAAATCCCCGAACGAAGCATGCAAAGAAGCCGTTGAACGCATCATTAAAAAGCACAAAAACATCGAAGGCCTTCAGGTCGGATTTCTGGCCATCAACAAATACGGCGAAGTGGGCGGACATAGTGTTTATGCCGGATTCAATTATGCGCTGCGCGACAATCAAACCGAAAAAATGATCGACGCCCAATATGAGATGGAATGGTAAATACTGGTTTTTTGTTGCTAGTTTTTTGTTGATCGTTGGGTGTGACACGGAGAAATCACCCGACTTTCCGAAAAATGCCAATTACAACCTGATCCCGGCACCCCGGAATCTGAAAACCGGAAAAGGTTTCTTTGAGCTACAAAACAACCTAAAAGTCTACTGCCCGAAACAATTGAATGGCGAATTGTCAGAATTTGGCCGATTTCTGAAGAAATACGCCGGAGTTGAACTCCAGGTTACCAACGAATTGGAACCAGCCTGCTCCATATATATAACCTTATGGGAGAAAAGCCAAAACGAGCATTACTCCCTGAAGGTGAATGAACAAAACATCTACCTCGCGGCTCACACTCCCGAAGGTGTGGCCAGAGGTTTATCCACTCTCAAACAACTCTTCCTGCTGAACAACACTTTTGTACCAGCACTGAGCATTTCCGATCAGGCAGAATTCCGACATCGCGGACTACTCCTCGACTGCTGCCGTCATTTCTTCGATAAAGAGGTCATTAAAAAGTACATCGACCTGCTGGCCTTCTACAAAATGAATACCCTGCACTGGCACCTTACCGAAGATCAGGCCTGGCGCATCGCCATTGACAAATACCCGAAACTGACTGAAATTGGAGCCTGGAGAACCGAAAAAGACGGCAAACGATACGGCGGTTTCTACTCCAAAGCAGATATCCGGGAAATTGTTGCCTATGCCGAAGAACGCCACATCACCATCATCCCCGAAATCGAACTTCCGGGCCACGCCCAGGCAGCTCTTGCAGCCTATCCGCAACTCTCCTGTACCGGAGAACCCATCGAAGTGGCTAACGACTGGGGAGTATTTAAAGACATTTACTGCGCCGGAAACGACAGTGTTTTTATCTTCCTGGAAGATGTTCTCACCGAAGTAATGGAACTATTCCCTTCGGAATACGTGCACATCGGTGGCGACGAAGCCCCGAAATACCGCTGGGAACACTGCCCGAAATGCCAAAAACGGATGTTAGACGAAGGATTGCATAACGAACATGAGCTGCAAAGCTATTTCATCAAACGCATTGAACAGTTCCTGAACCAGAACGGCAGGAAACTCATCGGCTGGGACGAAATCCTCGAAGGAGGCCTCTCTCCCCATGCCACCGTACAAAGCTGGCGTGGTATAGACGGCGGACTGAAAGCAGCAACCGAAAGCCATGACGCCATCATGTCGCCCACCAGCCACTGCTACCTCGACTACGACCTGAAAGCCATCGACTTACAGAAAGTATATCTTTTCAACCCAATACCGGATTCGTTACCGGATGACAAACAACATCATATTCTGGGTGGTGAAGTGAACATGTGGACCGAGCATGTGCCCGATGAAGCTACGCTCGACAACAAGGTGTTCCCCCGTTTACTGGCCATGAGCGAAGTGCTGTGGACCGGTTCCGAAAACCGGAATTATGACGAATTCTATCAACGGGTTCAGGATCATTATCCGTTGCTTGAAAAAATGGGCATCGCTTATGGACTGGAACATCATCCGGCTTCGATCACCACTCAGGTAAAAAACGGACAGGTATACATCCACCCTGTTGCCGGAAATAACGACCTGACCTTATCCGGATTCTGGGATTTCGAATTCAAAAAAGGACAACAAAAAATGGCTTCCATTGATCAGGAACTGATTTTGAAAAAAACAGGAACGCTCTACATCCAGGCCTACAAAAACGATCTCAAATATGGTGAACCCATCAGCCAGGGCTTCGAACTCCATGCCGCCATTGGCAAACCGGTCACTTATTCTTCTCCTTACAACGTCTGGTACAAAGCAGGTGGTGATTCGGGATTGGTGGACGGCAAACTGGGAACCCTTGATTTTCGCGACGGCAACTGGCAGGGTTTCTGGGGAACCGACGCCGAAATGATCATTGATCTGGGAGAAGAACAATCGATCAGCAGCATCGGCATCAACTGCTATCAATACAACAATGCCTGGATCTTTATGCCGACCGAAGTACAGTTCTTCGCCAGCAGCAATGGGGAGCAATTTGTTCCGTTCGAACCGATTCCCGGAAAAACCCCACCAACAGAACGCGAAAAATGCATCGAAACCTTTCGCACCGAATTCGAACCCATCACACTTCGCTACGTAAAAGTAAAAGCCAAAAACCGGATGAAAGTGCCGGACTGGCACGAGGCGGCAGGATCAGATGCATGGATATTTATGGACGAAATATATGTAAAATGACTTTTGAATTTTGTATTGACAGCATTGAGGGCGCAATTGCTGCTCAACAACATGGCGCCAAACGCGTTGAAATATGTGCTGCCCTGGAACTGGGCGGCCTAACCCCGAGTATGGGATTGATCGAACAGTGTGCCTTGCAGTCCAGCGCCGAAGTACACGTCATGATCCGCCACGTTGCCGGAGGGTTTGTTTACGACCTGAACGATCTGAAAGTGATGAAGAACGATATCCGTGCCTCCAAAACCGCTGAGGCCTGCGGTGTGGTTTTCGGATGCCTGACTCCCGAAGGTGAACTGGACCTACCCAAGACCAAAGCGCTGGTTGAAGTTGCCCGGCAGATTGATCTGGAAACCACCTTCCACCGTGCATTCGACACCTGCAAAGATCCATTCCAAACCATGGAACAACTGATCGAACTGGGCGTTACACGCATTCTTACCTCCGGACAACAGAAAAACATTTCCAACGGAACCGATTTGATCCGCCGGCTGGTCACCCAAGCCAATGGCAGGATCCAAATTATGGCCGGTGGCGGTGTCAACGCTTACAATGCGTTGCAGCTGGCGCAGACCGGAGTAGACGCACTCCATTTTACCATTCACCATAAAGATCTGGCACAACACGAATTGGGTATGGGAACCCGAAACAGCATTGACCAGGGCAAAATCACATCGATCCTGAGCTTGTTTTGAAGTATTTTTTCGGCATATTAACCTTAACAATATTACTCGGCTGCTCCACCGAAAAGGAACCCAACAACATAGCAGCCATTTCCCTCGATGGCGATTGGGAATTTTACTACCCGAAAAATGAACAATGGTATCCGGCAACCGTTCCGGGAGTGATCCACACCGACCTGCTGAAGAACGGATTGATCCAGGATCCGTTCAAAGACAACAACGAACTCGATCTGCAATGGATCGAACAACAAGACTGGAGCTACCGCAAAACGTTTCAGGTTAGTGAAGAACAACTGAATACCCAGCACCTGGAACTGGTCTTTGAAGGATTAGACACCTACGCCGAGATCGTGCTGAATGGGCAAGAACTACTTTCTACCGATAACATGTTCCGGAGTTGGCGGAAGGACATCAAGCCACACCTGAAAACGGGAGAAAACCTCCTCGAAGTTCGTTTTACATCTCCGATCAGCTACAACCGGGAAGCTTACACCAGCTATCCGTTCCGATTGCCTTCGGGGAGTGAAACGAAAGAACCCCGAGTCGGGTCGTTTACCCGGAAAGCCGCTTACCATTTCGGGTGGGACTGGGCTCCTCGATTTGTAACCTGCGGCATCTGGCGGTCGGTACGAATTGAAGGGTGGAACAAAGCGACCATCCGAAATGTACATTGCATCACCGAATCGGTTACTGAGTCTCAGGCAAACATGAAAATCATTCTCGAATTTGAAGCAGACGTAAAATATGCTGAGCTGACAACAATACAGATTTACTTCAATGATTCCATGTTGATGTATGGGCTGAAAGACGGTACCAACCAAATCGAATATCATTTTACGGTGCAACAACCTCAGCTCTGGTGGTGCAACGGTGAAGGTGAACCTTATTTGTATGATCTGAACATCCGGCTGACAACAAGCGACCAGGTTACACAAAATAAATCCGTCCGTTATGGCATCCGAACCATCGAACTGGTAAACGAAGCCGATAGCACGGGAAGTAATTTTTACTTCAAATTGAACGGCAAACCCGTATTTATGAAAGGCGCCAACTACGTCCCGCAGGATATGTTCCTCCCACGAGTTAGTGAATCCAGGTACGCTCAACTGATCCGGGATGTAAAGGATGCCAACATGAACATGCTCCGGGTTTGGGGTGGAGGTATCTATGAAGATGATCTATTCTACGAACTGTGTGATGAGAACGGCATCCTCGTTTGGCAGGATTTTATGTTCGCGGGAAGCCTGTATCCGAACACCGAAGCATTCATGTCTACCGTAGAAGAAGAAGTGAAAGAAAACATCATCCGACTGCGGAACCACCCCTGCATAGCCTTATGGTGCGGGAACAACGAAATCGAAGTAGCTTTCCGGAATTGGGGTTGGCAGGATCAGTACGGTTATTCCGAATCGGACAACCAAACTTTGTGGGAGGATTACAGCAAATTGTTCCATCAACTGATTCCCGAGCTGGTAAAGACTTACGATCCGAAAGGGAATTACACACCAACTACGCCATTGAGTAATTGGGGAACACCTGAAAACTTTAACCATGGTTCCATGCATTACTGGGGTGTTTGGCATGGTAAAGAGCCTTTCGAGAATTTCGACAAGAACGTAGGGCGATTCATGGTGGAATACGGATTTCAATCGTTCCCGGATCCGGAAACGTTACGGGATTATATTTCCGACTCGAACATGCACCTGGAATCGGAAGTGATGAAAAACCGGCAGAAAAGTTATATCGGGAACGGACTGATCTCCAGACACATCGAACAGTATTACGACACACCAAAAACCTTTCCCGAATTCATCCAACGCAGTCAGGAAACCCAGGCCAAAGCACTGCAAATGGCCATCGAAGCCCACCTTAGTCAGCAACCCCGGTGCATGGGCAGCCTCTTTTGGCAACTCAATGACTGCTGGCCGGGGCCCAGCTGGAGTGTGATCGATTATTCCGGACGTAAAAAAGCCGGTTATTTTCAGGTTCGGGAAGCGTTTTCGAAACGTTAACTTAACGTTTAACGGGCACTTTTAAAAATCAATTAACACTGCTGTTATTTTCAGATAATACCATGGCGTTAGTTTTACCATGTTATTAAAACCTAACGTGTTATGAAATACTACAGCCTTCCCATGGAAAAATCGCCCAAGCTGGTGTTCGACCTGAACAACGGCGTAATTAAGATTTTAGGCCGCTCCACCATGGCCAGACCTCAGGATTTCTACCCCAGTGTAATCCACCTGGTGGAAGAATACTGCGAGAACCCCAATCAATCCACCCGGCTGATCATCGATCTGGAATATTACAACTCCCTTTCTTCGCGGTTTCTGCTGAGAATCGTTGAACTGATCTCCAAGATCGACCTGAAACGGAATCACGAAGTGAGTATCGACTGGCATTATGATCCGGCCGACAAAGGCATTGCCGAAGACATCAGCATGTTCAGCAAGATCATTCATTTCCGGATCAATGCCATAGCCTACGAACTAGCGTAAGCTACACGACAAAATTCTACTTTCCCCCTCCTTGTTGAACCGTTTTATCAAAACCAATGTAAATTTGCAATGATGAAACGGTTTTCTCTTTTTATACTCATCGGCCTGTTTTTCTGCCTGACCGCATTTAACCCGGAGCAGCAAAAAACACAGCTTTTGTTTAAAATTGAACGCAGCAAAGATGCCAACCAGATTTTCTATACCGTAAACACGGATGAAGCAGGGAACCTGGATTCCAACCCAATCACCATTTTCTGGATAAAAAAAACAAAGAAAAATCGCATTGAACCCTTAACCTGGATTCAAAAAAAGTATGCCTACGGACTAAAATACCTTCAATGTGATAACAAATGTGCTTTGTTCCAGTTCGTATCCTACGACAAGGCCAATTTCATCCTGAAGAAAACAGACCAGGAATATAAAGTTTATACTAAAATGAACGACCGCGTACTGGAAGTGGAACGCATTTATGTGCACATCGACGGCGGAACGTTCTGGGTCCCCAACATCACGCAAGTGGAACTCTTTGCTCAGGATTTAAAAACCGGCGAGGCAGTTGTTGAATCTATTCAACCGTAATTTCATCCAGAAACAACCAGGAATCATTCCCATTTCCTAAATGCCATTCAGGGCATTTCCCGTAATTCTTCACCTTGATCTTGATGAAACGGCTTTGGATCGGATAATTGAAATCACGAACAAATTCCGTCGTAAAAGCCCCTTCCTTGTTGTCCGGAAAATCGTTAAGCACTCTGCCGGACTCCTTAAAATGACCGTTACGGGTTTCAGCCACCCAAACCTCGACCTCTTTCGGGAACCAGATCCATGACTTGATATCCTGCAACGCTCCTACCCGAATCTTCTGGAAACGGGTTAATTTGCCCAGGTCGATGATCACTTCCACATCCTTACCATAGTAACCTTGCCAGAACCCTGTACGGAAATTCGGTGTTCCTTTTAACTGATCGATCAGGGCCTGATCACCTCCGGCATTGTATTGATTGTCGTAAGGCGTCAGAATCTCAATGCTTCGTCCGGCATCGATCTTCTTAAAAGAGGCTTTTACCGTTTTGCTGCGTTTCCCTCCTCTTTCGGCATAAGCTTCCAAAGCCGATGTTTCTGTTAATGACAACGGGTCCTTGTAAGGAATAAAATCACCTGAATCCAGTCGAAAATACAAATCCGATCCTTTAGCAACCGCTTGCAATTCAACCTTCAATTCCTGTTCAAAGGTCATGGATGGACTTTTCACAACAGGAACCGGAACGATTTGATCTGCTTCGGCAATCGAAGGTACAGGCATGTTTTCGGTTCCCCAGTCCGGATTTGGATTCGGCCCCATGTCAAAAACCAGCTCGCCACCCGCCATGATCTGATCGTGATACAAAACAGCTGTATTCAAAACTTCTCCGTTCAGGGTCGCGCTTTGAATGTATTTGTTTTGATCCGAGACACCATTCGCGAAGATTTTAAACTGTTTTCCGTTCTCCAGGTTGATGGTAACCGCTTCAAACAAAGGGGTTCCGACAGCATAGTAATCCGTTCCGGGGGTCACCGAATAAAAGCCCATGGCACTCAACACGTACCAGGCCGACATCTGGCCGCAATCTTCATTTCCGGAAAGCCCGTCGGGTTGATCATGATATTGTTCCGTAAGAATCTGATGCACCCGTTCCTGCGTTTTATAAGGAGCCCCTACGTAATTGTAGAGGTAAGCCATGTGGTGACTCGGTTCGTTGCCGTGGGCGTACTGTCCGATCAATCCGGTAATGTCAGCCTGTTCCCGACCGGCAAGTTCCATTTCGGTGGTAAACAACTCATCCAGCTTTTGCTCCAATTGGGACGAACCTCCGTGCAACGCGATGAGTCCCTGAATATCCTGCGGCACGAACATGCTGTACTGCCAGGAATTGGCTTCCGTAAAATTGAAATTGACTTCGGCCGGGTTGAAACCGGCACTCCAACCACTGTTCATCTTGGCCTGCATAAATCCTGTTTCGGGATTAAAAATATTCTTGTAATACTGTGCCCGCCCGATGAACTCTTTGTACAAACTATCCTTTCCGGCTGTCTTCGCCATTTGGGCAATGCACCAGTCGTCGTAAGCATACTCGAGTGTTTTGGAAACCGACTCCGACTCGTCGCCCGCCGCAATGTAGCCTTTGGATTTGTAGGCTTCCAGTCCGAGGTGATCCTGACGCGCGGAATGCACCATGGCTTGAAGTGCCAGATCAGCATCATAATCCCGAATGCCTTTCAGGTAGGCATCGGCCATAACCGGAATGGCGTGATAACCGATCATGCAGCCGGTGTAATTGGCAGCCAGTTCCCAGATGGGGATGATGCCGCCATCCTGATACTGTTTCAGGAAGGTTCGGATGAACGCGTTGGTCCGTTTTTGCTCGATGATGGTATATAACGGGTGCGTTGCCCGGAAGGTATCCCACAAAGAGAAAACCGTATAAACAGGGTCCTTCGATTCGTGGATTTGACGGTCCATGCCACGATACTTCCCGTCCACATCGCTGAACACGTTGGGGACGATCATGGTATGATAAAGCGCCGTGTAAAAATTAGTGAGTTTGGTCTTGTCGGTGCCTGCTACCTGAATTTTATTCAATGCCTGTTCCCATTTCGTTTTCGCATCCGCTTTGTATTGCTCAAAATCCCAGTGCGGAGCTTCGGCTTCGAGGTTCTTGCGTGCCCCTTCGATGCTTACGGCGGAGATACCAACTTTGAGCATTATTTTTTCACCTGCTTTTGTTGGAATTCTTAATGCTATCTTTTGCTCATATACATTATTAATATCCCCTCTCTCATCTTCATCCATATCAGTGAATATGGCCTCAGCTTCAAAAGCTTTTGATAATTGTATTACAAAATAGATGTGCTGTTCTTGAGCCCAAGCTTCAGAAACTCGAAAACCTTCTATTTCTATCTCATTAACAACATTGATATCATGTTTCATTATTTTATCCCGATGCATTAAATCTAAAACGATGTTACACGTATCAGCTTTATTAAAAGTATACTCATGAATCCCAACCCGTTCGGTGGTGGTAAGGCGCACATCGATATCGTGTTCGGCCAGCTTAACTTCGTAGTAACCAGGACTGGCTTTTTCGGTTGCTTTATCGAACCATGAGGCATAGCCGTTTTCTGCTCCGCTTTTATAACCGTTATCGAATTGTACTTCGCCCTGGGTCGGCATCAGGAGCACGTCGCCGTAATCACCTACGCCTGTTCCGCTCAGGTGGGTATGACTGAAACCATAGATGATGGAGTCGGTGTAATGATAGCCCGAACATCCGTCCCAGCCTTCCAGACGCGTGTCCGGGCTCAGCTGCACCATCCCGAAAGGAAGGGTTGCACCGGGATAAGTATGCCCGTGGCCACCGGTTCCGATGAAAGGGTTCACATAATCATAAGCCGTAACATATTCCGGTTCGGCAGGTTTGCTTTCGCAGGAAAACAAGCCGACTGATCCGGCAATCAATAATACGATATGACCAATCCTTTTCATGAAAGTGTTTTAACTTTTCGGGCATAGAACCAGATAAAGGCATAGCAGACCAGCACCACCACAAAGGCCACCTTGAATCCGGAAAGATCGGTAAAGAACCCATACAATGGTGGAATAAAAGCACCACCGACGATAGCCGTACACAGCACCCCGGAACCTTCCGGTTTCAAGTCACCCAACCCTTCAATAGCCAGACTAAAAATGGTCGGGAACATGATGGAGTTGAACAAACCTACCCCCAAAATCGACCACATGGCTGTTAGTCCACTGGTTGACATGCTAATTATCAATAATAAGATGGCTCCCAGCGCAAAGAAGGAAAGTACTTTTTGAGCCGGATAGGTTTTGGTCAACCACGAACCGATAAATCGGCCCACCATAGCACCACTCCAATAAAAAGTTACAAAAGAGGCCACGATCCCCTTATCATCGATCAGGCTAAGATCCGTTCCATGAAGGAATCCGGCAATTTGTTGCATCAGGCTATTATTTCTGATGACATCTGCTAAATTCATATCAATGAAATAGTTGACCAAATAACTCCCGATGGCCACTTCGACACCGACGTACAGAAAAATACCTATGGCACCTAAACTCAGCCGGCTGTGTTTTAAAGCCTGAACATACTTCAATTTGGCGATCGTATTCAGAATAACCGGCAGTTTGGATCGCCAGACGATCATGGCCAAAACCAGCAGAGCAATGGCCAGCGCCACAAAAGGTATTTTCACTGCGGAAGCTTCCGTAACATAATAAGCTTCTTTCGCTGCTTCATCCAACAGCTTGATCTCATCGGAAGATTTAATGTTATCACTCAAAATAAAGATGGCTCCCAAGGCCGGAGCAATGGCTGTTCCCAGGGAGTTGAAGGCCTGTGCCAAATTCAGCCGGCTTGAGGCGGTTTGTTCATTACCCAATACCGTAACATAAGGATTGGCTGCCACTTGCAAAATGGTCATACCCGCAGCCAGGATAAAATACCCCAGCATAAACAATCCGAATATCCGGACCGATGCAGCAGGAATAAATAGTAAACACCCCAATCCCATAATAGCCAATCCCAGCATCATTCCTTTTTTGTACCCTGTCCGATGCAACAGGGCTCCGGCTGGAATAGATACCAGGCCGTAAGCCGCAAAGAAGGCAAACTGCACCAACCCGGCCTGAAAATAAGTCAGCTCGAAAATCTCCTTGAGCCGGGGAATGAGGGAATCGACCAGCACGGTGATGAGTCCCCACATAAAAAAGAGGGACGTGACCACATAAAACGCTTTTCTGTAATTAACTTTGCCCATGCAAAAATATATCGTGCTAATTTACAATTTTCTAAACCGATTTAGTAGTTTTAAGGCATGAAAAAAGTTTCACTGGCGGATGTTGCAAAAAGTTTGGGGGTTTCCAAGACCCTTGTTTCTTTGGTTTTAAACGGAAGAGGCGACGAAAAAGGGATCAATAAGGAGACGCAGCAGCGTGTGCGCGAGAAGGTGAAGGAGCTGAACTACAAGCCTAATTTGTTTGCCCGTGGACTCCGGGTCGGAAAATCGAACACCATCGGCTTGGTGGTTGCCGACATCTCCAACTCCTTCTACGCTAAAATGTGCCGCAGCATTGAGGACCATTGCAATGAAAAGGGGTATAACCTGATTATTTGCAGCTCGGATGAAAAGCCGGAGAAAGAATCGGAACTCATTCAGATGCTGATCGACCGACAAGTAGACGGGTTGATCATTTCCACAACCCAGAGCAACAACAAGGACATCAGCCTGCTGAAAAAGAGCGATTTTCCTTTTGTGCTAATCGACCGGAAGGACACCAAAACCGAGACCAACTACGTAGGTGTTGACAATAAAGAGGGGGCTAAAAGTGTGGTTCAGCATCTGATCAATTTGGGGAACAAACGTATCGGCCACTTAACCATTACTCCGGCTCACCTCAGCACCATCAAAGAAAGGGTTACCGGATACAAAGAAGCACTGAAGGAAAACGGCATCCGGGTAGACAACAACCTGATCCGTGAAATCTCTTTTGACAACATCAAGGAAGACGTTTACCGGGAATTGAAAGAATTACTGAATCCGCCTTTGAGCATCAACTCCTTGTTTGTTGCCAACAACAACATTGCAGTAGCCTGCCTGGAATGCCTTCAGGAAATGAACATTCGCGTACCACAGGATATTGCGCTGGTGAGTTTCGACGACATCGATGCCTTTAAATTGTGCTACCCACCGGTAACAGCCGTATCCCAACCGATTGAAGCTATGGGAAAAGAGTCGGTTCGTATGCTGGTTAACCAGATCAACAACCCGGCCTCTTCCGGTTTTGAGGAAGTTATACTCCCGACCACATTGGAAATCAGAAGATCCTGTGGTAGTTTTTTATCCGAGCTTTAATGTGTAATCGATAATTTCTGCGTAGTTCGATAGCCGGCTGACAAGAAACTTACAAAATAGACACCATTACTCAATCCGGAAATATCCAGTTCTATTTTACTTTGTCCGTTTGCTTTTTTAGCCAGAACCTGCTGGCCGGCCGGATTGTAAATCTCGATCAGAAGTTGATCCTGAATATCGCTTAACTCGACAAACAAATTCCCTTTTGCAGGATTCGGGTACATGTTGATGATCCCTCCGGTATTACAACCGGCGGCGGTAACCA
>JAGQZT010000124.1 GCA_020435335.1 Flavobacteriales bacterium
CCACAAAACCGAGGTTGGTATCGTCTTCCGCCAGGAGTATTCGGATGTCTTTTTGTGTTTTTGCCATGGTCATTATTTTATCGGTAAACGGATAATAAAAGTAGAACCTTTCTCTTCTTCACTCATTAATTTAACGGTTCCGGAATAGGCCTCCACAATTGTTTTCACATAATTCAACCCCAGTCCGAACCCTTTCACATCGTGTACGTTGTTGGTCGGAACCCGGTAGAACTTATCGAAGATGTTCTTCTGCCCTTCCCTGGAAATCCCTACCCCATTATCCTTCACACTGATTTCGATACAACCTTTATCCTGTTTTGTACTGATCTGAATATCCGGATTTTCCGGAGAATATTTAATGGCATTATCGATCAGGTTGTGTAAAGTATTCGTAATGTGAACCCGGTCACCATAGAAGATGAATTTTTGGGCCGACAGGTTGCAAGCAATTGTTCCGTTCCGTTCTGCGACGATCAGGTCGAAGCTGCGTACCGAGGTTCTGATCAGTTCGTGCAGGTCGATCTGCTCATTTTCGAGGTTTAATTTTCCTTCTTCGAGGGTAGCCAGTTGTAAAACCTTATCCACCTGATTCTTCAGTCGGTTGTTCTCTTCTTTGATGATGTTGGCATAATTGGCCAGCCGTTCGGGTTCGTTGGCGATGTTCTTACCCAGCAGCACGTCGGCAGAAAGGGAGATGGTAGAGATCGGGGTTTTGAACTCGTGGGTGATGTTGTTGATGAAATCGTTCTTGATTTCCGACAGGCGTTTTTGTTTCAGGATGATGCTGATGGTATACGCGAAGAAAATGATGATGACCAGGATGATGGATGAAGAGAAGAGCCAGATCCCCATTTCGTTCAGGATGTATGTTTGCTTGGAGGGAAAATAAACGCCGAAATAGTGGCCATCCCGATCCCATTTGATGTTGTACGATTTGGATTGCAACTGATCCTGTTCCTTCTCATCGAGTGTAACATAATCACCGAAAACGATGGAATCGGTAAAGCAGTCGTAGATCACGTATTCGAAGTCGATCTTGATGTTGCGTTCGGTAAACTCATTCTTCAGAAGGCTTTCGAGCAGAAAGGGGTTAACCGTATCGTTAATGAGCGTAATGAAGTAATTGGAACTGATCTGTTTCACCGGGTTGAACAATTCGGCTTCATCTTTGTTGATGCTGAGCAGTTCGTTGGTTACGTTGTTAAGTGCGATCCGGACCCGTTCGTTAAATTGTTTTTCCTGCAGGTTGTAGGCTTCCTTTACCCAAAAAATCTGGGTAGCCACAATCCCGATCAGGGAGAAAGTCGCTAAAAAGATGATGATCCGTATCGTCTTTCTGTTCATAGTTGGATAAAAGTAAACATTTTGCCATCCACTTCTAAAAATAGCTATTCCTTAACATTTTATTTAAAGTTCAACAACCAATTGATTATTGATTATTGTCTAATGCCCAACATCTAACTTCCATCCTCCAACATCTATTCCCTAACTACTGGCTTCTCACTAATTTTTCCCTACTTTTGCTCCCGCACAATTAAAAAATAACGACAATGAATGCATATGTTTTTCCAGGCCAGGGGTCTCAATTTGTAGGAATGGGTAAAGAACTGTACGAAAGTTCCGAACTCGCCAAAGAACTGTTTGAAAAAGCGAACGACATTTTAGGGTTCCGCATCACGGACATCATGTTTAACGGTACCGATGAGGAATTGAAACAAACCAAGGTAACCCAGCCAGCGATCTTCCTGCATTCGGTTATTTTAGCTAAAACCATGGGGGATGATTTTCAACCGGATATGGTTGCCGGGCACTCTTTAGGTGAGTTTTCCGCCCTGGTTGCCAATGGTACGCTCAACTTCGAAGATGCCCTTCGTTTGGTTGCCGCCCGTGCAATGGCCATGCAAAAAGCCTGTGAGGCGAATCCTTCTACCATGGCTGCGATCCTGAATCTGGACGATGACGTGATTGAAACAATCTGCGCCGAAACCGAAGGCGTGGTGGTACCTGCCAACTATAACTGTCCCGGACAACTTGTGATTTCGGGTGAAGTGGATGCCATAAACAAAGCCTGTGAAAAATTGCTGGAAGCCGGTGCCAAACGCGCTCTGGTCCTGCCTGTAGGCGGAGCTTTCCACTCGCCATTGATGGAACCTGCCCGCGAAGAGTTGCAGGAAGCCATTCAGAACACCACATTCAACACACCGACTTGTCCGGTGTACCAAAATGTAACCGCCAGCGCAGTTTCGGATCCGGAAGCCATCAAAGCCAACCTGATTGCCCAGTTGACTGCACCGGTAAAATGGACTCAGACCATGAACCAAATGCTGGCCGACGGGGCCACCAAAGTGGTAGAAGTCGGTCCGGGCAAAGTACTGCAAGGTTTATTCAAGAAAGTGAACCGGGAGCTCGAGACCCTGAGTGCCTGATTCGGACAACATCATATTTAAAGCGAGCGTCTGATTTTCAGGCGCTTTTTTTTACCCTTAATTAGGAATCCTATCCGTTCCTTGTTTGGAGAAAAAATTTTAAGCCTTTATTGATTAACTTTGGAAGGTACTAACGACAAACTTATGAGAAAAATCTGCTTTTTAGGCTTGAGCCTTTTGGTAGCTTCGTTGACTTCACACGCGCAGGAATACGTCCGCTTAATGGAGGAACATGATGCCAACTTTTACGACATCCAGCAGGCATTCAACCAATACTGGGATGGAAAAACGCAGGAGCGCGGCAAGGGGTGGAAGCAGTTCAAACGTTGGGAGTACTTCATGGAGCCCCGTGTTTATCCGAGTGGAAAACTGCCAAACCCGGCTATCGTATTTGACGAGTACAACCTGTTCAAATCCAGGTATGAAAATCAAAAATCCAAACAGAATCATAAATCGGCCAACTGGACTCCCCTGGGTCCGACCAACTGGAATTCCATTGGCTGGAATCCCGGAATCGGACGGATCAATGCCGTAACGGTTGACCCCAACAACAGCAGTGTGATCTATGTCGGAACACCTGCCGGTGGCTGCTGGAAGTCTACCAATGGCGGGAATTCCTGGACTCCTTTAACGGATGATCTGGCTTCTCTGGGCGTATCGGGCATTGCAATCGATCCGACCAATTCCAACACGGTTTACATTGCCACGGGCGACGGGGACGGTACGGACACGTACAGCATCGGCGTGATGAAATCAACCGATGGCGGAGCAACCTGGAATTCGACCGGACTGAACTGGTCCACATCCCAGGCTCGTGTGATGCGCAAGATCATCATCGACCCGAATAACCCGAACATCCTCTTTGTTGCCTCCAGCAACGGCCTGTACAAAACCACCAATGCCGGTGGTTCGTGGATCAGTGTTATGGGAGGTTCCATTCGAGACGTGGAATTTAATCCGTTAAACACAAATACCATCTTCGCTTGCACCAATACCAATTTCTACAAGTCAACCACTGGTGGAAATGCCGGGAGTTTTGCGAACATCACCAACGGGACGCCTGCAAGCAGTGTGGGAAGGCTCGCCATCGGGGTAACGCCCCACGATTCCAATTATGTGTACTTACTGGCTTCCAGTTCTTCGGATAATGGCTTTCTTGGATTGTACCGTTCTACGGATGGAGGCAATACATTTTCCTTAAGAAGCAGCACGCCTAATGTATTCGGATACAACACGAGTGGAAATGATGCCGGCGGACAAAGCTGGTACGATATGGCACTGGCCGTTTCACCAATTAACAAGAACATCGTGTTTACCGGAGGAATTAACGTCTGGAAGTCAACAAACGGGGGTTCATCTTTAACGGCTCTCACCAAATGGAACTGGCCAACCGGAAGTTATGAATACGTGCATGCCGACATTCACACCCTGGACTTTTATGGCACCACCCTGTTTTGCGGATCGGATGGTGGCATCTCCTATTCTACCGATCACGGAACCAATTTCAACGACATCACGGCCGGCATCCAGAATTCACAGTTTTATCGCCTGGCCAACGATCCGAACAACAGTACAGTCATTATGGGCGGCACTCAGGATAACGGCTGTTTCCTCTATAAAAACAGCACCTGGACTCACGTAACCGGCGGCGATGGCATGGAATGCCTGGTTGATTACAACAATCCGAACAACATGTACAGCACCAGCCAGTATGGCAACATCTACAAATCCACCAATGGCGGAGCTTCCTTTAATAACATTGCCGGCGGATTATCCGGACAAGGGGCCTGGGTTTCTCCTTATTGCATTGACCCTGTTAATTCGAACACTTTGTATATGGGTTATCATGATGTATGGAAAACCACCAACGGCGGGAATAGCTGGAATACCATTTCGTCTTTTGCATCCGGAGGTGACCTGCGGTCATTGGTAGTTGCCCCTTCGAACAACAATACCATCTATGCATCCAGCGATTTCATCATCTGGAAAACCACCAATGGCGGAAGCTCCTGGTCGAACATTACCTCTAACCTGCCCGGCGGTTTGGTGATTACCTACATCGCCGTACACAATACCAATCCCAACATGTTGTGGGTTACCTTTTCCGGGTATACCAATGGAGAAAAAGTGTATCAGTCTACCGACGGAGGAGCCAGCTGGACTAACGTTAGCGGCAACCTGCCTAACATGCCGGTAAACTGCATCGCATATGAATATGGAAGTAACAACGGTGTATATGTAGGAACCGATATGGGTGTTTATTACAAGAACGACGACATGGCTCTCTGGCAATCCTATATGGATGGTCTGCCTAACGTAATGGTGAACGAATTGGAGATTCATTACCCTTCAAGCAAGATCAGAGCAGCGACCTACGGCCGGGGAATCTGGGAATCCGATTTATTCACTCCGGCTCCTCCGACTGCTCAATTCTATTCTCCTGATACGTTAATCTGTCCCAATGCCTGCGCAAAATTCTATAACACCACTCCTTTCCTCGGCCTGACCTGGCAGTGGTACTTTCCGGGAGGGAACCCGTCTACTTCGACGGATCTTAATCCTGTTGTGTGCTATGCGTCCAGCGGAACCTATAACGTGTCGTTGATCGTTTACAACCCACAAGGATCCGATTCCACCTACGAGAGCAGTTATGTAACGGTAACCGTTCCATCGGGAGGAAGTAGCCTGCCGTTAGCTGAAGGCTTCGAAACCAGTACGTCCATTCCTTCAGGATGGGTCGTATTGAACGAAGATCAAGGTATAACCTGGGAACACAACCAGTTTGCAGGAGGGTACGGAAACAGTCCGTCCAGCTTCCGGATAGATAACTTTTCAACCCACTTCGAAGGAGAACGTGATTATTTAATTTCTCCACCGATGGATTTTACCGGCATCTCACAGGCAGAACTCCGGTTTGATGTGGCTTACGCGCAGTGGTCTGTTGCCCGGAAAGACACTTTTTCGGTCTACTACACCAACGATTGCGGGGTAACCAAAAACCTGCTTTACCAAAAAACCGGAAGTGCATTGGCAACTGCTCCAAACCAGCCTATTTTCTTTACCCCAACGCCCTCGCAATGGCGAACGGATACGGTTAACCTGGACAGCGTTGCCGGACTGAATTCCATTCAGTTTTATTTTGAAAACCGGTCGGATAACGGAAATGTATTGTATCTGGACAACATCAACATTTATGAATCATTTGGAGTGGGTGTAATTGAGCAGGAACGCCGAAATGAGCCTGAAATTTACCCCAATCCTTTTTCGAACACCCTGCACATTTCAGGTGTGAATCGGGATTCCGAATTGGTCTTGTATAACAGTATCGGACAGATCGTGTTGAAACAACGGATTCAATCCGGTGAAACAGTACTTGAATTGGGCAATCAACCTCAGGGTGTTTACTTTTTGAAACTGCAAACCGGCGAAAACAACTTCACTAAAACGCTGATTAAAAATTAGTTAAAGTCAAATTGATTTTTTATTTTTATAAACCAAGCTCCGTATGAATTGGTTTATGAAAAGCACATAGAACTTCAAAAGGCACACCTTTACCTGGTTGAAGAAGGGTTTACCATGCTCAAGGCAAAAGACAATGTTGATTTTGAGCTTGAAGACGCTGTCGAAGTCGATGAACTCACCTATCAGCTTGTTAATGGCAACCCGTTTGTAACGATCGTAGACGGGAGGAATGTGCGGAGCAACATGTCTCATGAAGCCAGGCAATATTTTGCTTCCAACAAGAAAATCACAGATATCCGTAAAGCCCAATCGATTGTGGTCAATAACCTACACACCAAATTGCTGGCAAATTTTTACATGAACTTTTATAAGCCAAGTAATCCGATTAAAATATTCAGGGATTTCGAGGAAGCTGAAAAATGGGTTAGAAAAATTCACAAGACCTATTACCCCAACAGTTATTAAAACTGAAATAATTCCCATCCAAAACACTTATCAGAGTTGAACTTTCTGTAAAAAATAAATTTTAGAACTGAAATTTTGAACACCTAAAACCAACTGAACAGTAGACAAGTAAATAGCTTCTTCATTAAATTTAAGGTGAAAATGAAGTACCTTGTTTCCATAGTTCTCCTGATTACCCTCAGCTTTAACCTGAAAGCAGACATCCTGCTGAATGAAACTTTCCCCTCTTCTTCATTGCCTGCCGGCTGGACAAACACCGCCCTTCAGGGTTCCGATATCTGGTTGATCCGAAATGCACCGCTCTTCGGAAGTAGTTCCGGAGGCAATTATGCTGTTTTCGACGATCAGCTGTTAGGGGCAGCCGTTATTCCGAACGAAGCGGCACTAGCATCTCCTGTAATCGACTGTTCAAACAGAACGGCTATCTTTTTAAGCTACTCCCATCACTGGTTCGGCGTGGAGTTCACACACGGATACGTGGAAGTCAGCAACAACGGCGGCGGAACCTGGACTATTGTAAAGGATTACCACAAACTGACCCGGGGATCTCTCGCTACTCCTCAGGATACGGTTCTGGACATCTCTGCTTTGGCCGCCAATCAACCCAGTGTAAAAATCCGGTTCCGCTACACCGACGGGAGTCAGGCCGGAAAATTCTGGTACCTCGACGACATTAAAGTGTATGCCGATCCGGATGCAGGAGTGAGCAACCTGATCGCTCCGTCTTACCTCGGTTGCGGACAAACTTATACGGCTACCGAAACCGTTACCATCGAGGTTACGAATTACGGCGTTAACCCGATCTCCAACATTCCGGTTACCTGTGACGTTACAGGAGCCACAACAGCCACACTAACCGGTACTGTCCCCGGACCGATTGCCGCCGGTGCAACGGCTACCTACACCTTCCCTTCTACCCTGAATATGAGTGCGAACGGAATCTATAACTTTTATTGTTATACCACGCTGGTGAATGATGAATATATCTTCAATGACACTTTATATGATTCAAGGCAACAACTGGTTGTCTCAACCTACCCGTATACTCAGGATTTTAACGGTACAACAGCCGGCTGGCAGGCTACCGGACAGGCTCCGCCTTTAAATAACGGGCGGAATTTCTATCATGGTTCCCTGCCTTATTTGAACGGAGCTCAGGGAATGGGTGATAGCTGGTACGTGGAGACAACTTCTTCCAACAACGGAACATTCATCTGGGTGGAGTCGCCCGTATTCGACTTCTCTTCCCTGTCCAATCCGCAGCTCACCTTCGACATCAAGCACAGCCTCCACTCTTCGGATTACTTTCACGTGGAATACTCCCTCAACGGCGGCACCACCTGGACCCAACTCGGCAGCGGAACCGATCCGTATTGGTACAACAATGCCAGCTGGTGGCAGAACTCCTACGCCGCTCCGGTAGACCAATGGACTCAGGTGCAGCACAACCTCTGTGCCCTGGCAGGACAATCCTGCGTGAAGCTCCGCATCTACGGAAGGCCTTATTACAGTGCTCCGA
>JAGQZT010000125.1 GCA_020435335.1 Flavobacteriales bacterium
ATGGATACGACCCGGTTCCTTAATCTTGAAGTGATGAAAAAGTACCTTGTAAAAATAAGTTTTGTGTTGGGCATCGTTGTGGCCAGCCTTACATTCTCAGCGTTCTCCGAAACCAGTTATTTCGAAATCTCTAAAAATCTCGATATTTTTTCTACCCTGTTCCGGGAATTGAACATTTACTATGTGGATGATGCCGATCCGGGCGAATTGATGAAAACAGGAATCGATGCCATGCTGGAATCATTGGATCCCTACACGAACTACATTCCGGAATCTCAGATGGAAGATTACAAGATGATGACCACCGGCCAATACGGAGGGATCGGAGCACTGATTCAAACGAGAGGGGATAAGGTTATTATTTCGGAACCTTATGAAGGATTCGGAGCTGATAAAGCCGGATTGAGGGCAGGAGATAAGATCATAGCTGTGGATGGTAAATCGGCGATCGGGAAGAATTCGGAAGAAATCCGGGAGTTTTTACTGGGGCAACCCGGAACAACCGTAGAGCTAACTGTAGAGCGACCCGGCGAAGAAAAAACGATCACCAAAGTGGTGACCCGCGAAGAAGTGAAAATCAAAGATGTTCCTTACCACAGTATGATGAGGAATGATGTGGGATACATCCGGTTAACTGGTTTTACTTCTTCGGCAAGTGCTGAGGTGAAAGCCGCCCTGAATGAGTTGAAAGAAAAAGGGGCCAAAGCGATCGTATTGGATATTCGTGGGAACGGAGGAGGTTTGCTGACTGAATCGGTGAACATTGTTAACTTCTTTGTGGATCGGGGAACACCGGTGGTGAGTACCAAAGGCAAGATCAAAGACTGGGACAAGGACTATAAGGCACTGAATGCGCCGATTGACATGGAAATTCCGTTGGCGGTACTCATTAATAGTGGTTCGGCCTCGGCTTCGGAAATCGTTTCCGGATCGTTGCAGGATAACGACCGGGCCGTGATCATCGGAACAAATTCCTTCGGGAAAGGACTGGTTCAGAATGTTCGTCCGCTGAGCTACAATTCCAAGCTGAAAGTAACGGTAGCCAAATACTACACGCCAAGCGGAAGGTGCATCCAGAAGCTGGATTACTCACATAAAAACGAAGACGGAAAAGCAGAAGAAATTCCGGATTCCCTGATCAGTGAGTTTAAGACCCTGCACAGCAAGCGTCCGGTATTCGACGGGAAAGGCATTTCGCCCGACTTGAAAGTCAGAGGACTGCCGTTGAGCGACATCACCGCTGTACTGATCATGAAGAATCTGGTGTTCGATTTTGCAACGGAATACCGGATCAAGCACGAAACCATAGCTCCTGCTAAAGATTTTAAGTTAACGAACGATGAGTACGAGGATTTTGTACATTTTCTATCGGATAAAGACTACGAGTACAAAACAGAGAGTGAGAATCTGCTGGAAGACCTGGAAAAAGCGGCCAAGGAAGATAAGTATTTTGACGATGTTAAAGCCGAATATCAGGCGCTGAAAGATAAGCTGCACTATAACAAAAAAGACGACCTCTATAAGTTTAAGGATGAGATCAAACAAATCCTGGAAGGCGAGATCGTGTCGCGGTATTACTACCAGACCGGCCAGGTAGAGATTTCCATGCGTAACGACCCTGTGTTGGATGAGGCCATAGAAACCTTAACCAACAAGGAGAAGTATACGTCGATTTTAGCCGGTACTTACAAGAAATAATCAGAAGGTAAATACCCGGGAAATATTGAATCCGAGTTTGTACTCTTCTTTACCCCAGGATCCTCTGGTGTTGGGAATGAAGTCGTTTTCAATGATTCCCTCTGAATTGCTGAGGTTGATGTGAAACACATGACCTCCCGTTTCAATTTCTACGCCAACGGCCAACGCGTCATAATACGCATTGTCTCCATCCCTGAACTCAGAAAAGCCCATAAAATAGTCAGCTACCAGGGCAAATCGTTTGGTGAGCTTAAAGCGCCCTCCAAAACCCAGAGCCATGAGGTCGTTCTCATCGGCCGAATTGTTTTTTGGGTGTAAGTTGGATTTGTCGACATAATTCCGATGCACAAAAGTGGGGAGCACTTCCAATGAAATGCCCGGAGTGATCTTACTGGCTATGATCAACTGATGTACATACGATAAACGGTTGGCAAACTTATCTTCGGGAACATCTGCCACCGGAGAAATAGCCATATTGGTGTAGTAAGCGGCTGATACGGGAAGCCCTTTTTCCTTTTGTTCCAGGAAACGGTACTTCAGGTTCAAATCGATGTGTTCGCGCGTTTTGCTTCTTCCAACTCCGACGCTAAGCTTATCGGTAAGACCATAATCCAACGAAAACCGGATGTTGGAAGCATTATCGAGACCATACAGGGTGTGCTTGCCTGCGGCATTACTGGTTTCCATGTTACCGAATCGGTGTGTGATCCTGAAATCCAGAGTCTTTTTCTTGGTCGTTTCAATGGTGTTGGCATTGATAAGTTTTATCGCCTTAAAGGTGGCGGTTACCTTTTCAGGTTTAGCCTCGTTATTGGTTTCTTCTTCCAGCATGTTCATCAGGTCGTCCTGGCTGAAAACAGTGAGTGAAGGAAGAAGGAATAGTGCAATCAATAATGGTTTTGTCATGGTTTATTTTTTCTCAAAGTCAATGTTTACGGTTACTTTTACGGTTTCGGCGATGTTTTGAACCACCACTTTCGGAATCTTGATCTTGTGATCTTTCAATGCGATGTTGAATTCCGATTTCATGGTGATCATGCCACCTTTTACGATCAGTGTCCCTTTAATTTCACGTTCCTGGCTCACACCGTGAACGTCGAGTGTTCCTTTGGCTGTTACAGGATATTCACCGTCTTTCGCATATTCGATCAGGTCGCCGCTGATGGTCCCTTTGAAAGAAGATACTTTATACTTGTCGCTTTCCATGTAGTTTTCGTTGAAGTGCTCTTCCATGAGTGGTTTCTCGAACTTAAAACCGACGTTAGTCACCACAAAGGCGATTTCGTTGTTGTCGGTGTTAAGCAACGCTTTCAGGTTGGTATTGTGCGCATCGATATTTTCGATCGGTGTTTCCGAAAAGAAAGCGATTTCGCCCTGAACGGCTTTATAAATGTTTTGGGAAAAGCTTAGTGATACGGATAGCAGTAAGCTGATGCTTAAAATAAATGTTTTCATGGTTAAATGGATTATTGTTCAAGTGCTCCCTGATCGAGCCATAATTGTAACGTGTCTTTTTCAGCTTGGGTGAGTTGGCCACTTGCCGATCCCGTTGGAGGCATGTTTCCGAAGTCCAGCACCCTGATCTGAATCAGGCCTCCCTGACTTGAGTAGGCACTGACTTCCTGATAAGTGGTTAACGGGAAATTAGCCTGAGTAGCACCGGGAGCATGGCAGGAAATACAATAGGTGTCAAAAAGCCTTTTGGTGTGGCCGTTATAGGTAATCTGGTTTGAATTGTTGGAATTATTCTGTTCCTTGGGTTTGGGAAGTTCGGAATGATTGTATTCACAAGCGACCAGAGAAACAACGGCTGCGCAAAGTAGTATAATTTTTTTCATATCGGGTTTAGTTAATCAATAACTTCTGAGAATGAATCTCTGTGTCATTAGTAGTGATACGGATCAGGTAAACACCTTTTGATAAATGGCCTACTGTCAGGTAATTGGTTGGCAAATTCTCTGCCAAAACTTTTTCCCCGGCCATGTTATAAATAGCAACCGACCGGATTGTTCTCACATTCGGAAAATGCAGGGTTCCATTGCTCGGATTGGGGAAGAATAAGGCATTTTTGTTGGCATCGAGTTCAGAAACCGATGAGGGAGTTTGTACGGTAACGGTGCCGGTCATTCCAAAATTAAAATGAGCATCACAACGATAATCGTTTACTCCGGCTGTGGTGAATACATGAGAGTATGTCCATCCGCTTCCTAATGAATTGCCAAAATTTTCAGGGTTAGAAGCATAGGTTGCCTGCGTGCCATTTACATTGTGGGTTCCGGATGTATTGATCCATTCTACGGTATCACCAACATTGATGGTTACGTTGGCCGGTGTAAAAGCCGTGCCAGCAACGCTTACGGTTACTTTGGTTTGTGCCTGAATGTAGCAGGCCATTGTAAAGGTTAAGAGTAATAGTAGATTTCTTTTCATAGGATTAGTTTTTAATTAGCTTTTGTGTATGTGTTGTGTTGTTGGTTTTATAGCTGATGAAATAAATTCCGGACGGATATCCGCTCATGTCAATTGTTGTTTGGCGGATGTTGCTTAAGGTGCTGATGAGTTTTCCGGAATAATCATATAGCTGGACGGTAGTTAAGGGTTCATTGCTTTTCAGGAATAGAACATCATGAAAAGGGTTAGGGTAAACAGAAAGGGCATTAAGTTGAGAATACGAATCACTTGAAGTGGCAACGCCTTCAGTCAGGTTGTATGTTGCGGTGTAGGTTTCGTCACCTGTCGTGCTTGAGTTGCTGTTGGTTACGTTACATGCTGCATATAGAGTCACATTTCCTGTTCCCGAAGCCGGTGCAGTCCAGTTAAACGACCAGCCATTGGAACCGCTTGTGGCAACAGTGCCGGCAGGTTTGTGTGTTATTGCAGAGCCACCGTTTACAGCTTGTGTTCTGGTCGCATCCGTGACAATAACGGTTCCCGTTTTGGAATTGTCAGCATCACGCTCTGCCGTTGCTTCGAATCCGATCTTGCTGGAAACGGTTCCGGTAACACCGACATTAACCGTATAAGTTTGTCCCGGAACATAACTGGTTACACCAGGGATAGAAATGGCAACAGTAGCGCTTCCCGGATTTAAAGATCCTGCATGGCATCCGGTACAACTCGTCCCGTCACCAGGTGAGTTGGTTTTCCCTCCGGGAGATCCCGAAGATAAAGCATAGGCGGAGAAATGTCCGTTGTTTTCCTGAGTGTTAATAAAATAAACAGCAGCGGCAATCACCAACATACTGGAAAAATAGTAAAGAACTTTTTTCATGAAGAGACATTATAAGTGTTATGTTTTAATTCTAAAATTACATGTACCTACAAATATATTAAAAAACTGATATAAATCATTTTTTTTGAGTCTAAGGGACAAGGTAAGGTGTGAAATCTAAAGTTTACGGTTGTTTTGGGGTGTGAGGATGTTAGAATTTTAAAAAAAATCCCTCAAATGGTGAGATATGTTTTAATGTAATGGCAGAATAGTTACCTTTGCGCCATTCTAAAATTTATATCATGGCAGACGACAGATTTCAGGCTCCGGATTACTACTTGTTAGACGAGTTATTGACCGAAGAGCATAAATTAATCAGAGACACCGTAAGGGCATGGATCAAAAAAGATGTATCGCCCATTATAGAAGAATATGCACAACGTGCGGAGTTCCCCAGACAGATCATTCCCGGTTTGGCCGAAGTAGGTGGTTTTGGACCTTACATTCCGGCAGAATATGGCGGACCGGGTCTGGACCAAATCTCATACGGATTGATCATGCAGGAGTTGGAGCGGTGTGATTCCGGTGTACGTTCTACGTCGTCTGTACAAAGCTCTCTGGTGATGTATCCGATCTGGAAATACGGATCGGAAGAGCAACGTCAAAAATTCCTGCCAAAATTGGCGAGTGGTGAATTCATGGGATGTTTTGGATTAACCGAGCCTGATCACGGGTCCAATCCGGGCGGGATGGTCACCAATTTCAAAGACATGGGTGATCACTATTTGTTGAACGGAGCGAAGATGTGGATCACCAATGCGCCGATTGCCGATGTGGCGGTAGTTTGGGCCAAGAGCGAGGAAGGCCGGATTCACGGGTTATTGGTGGAGCGTGGCATGGAAGGTTTTACCACGCCCGAAACGCATGATAAATGGTCTTTAAGAGCCAGTATCACCGGAGAGTTGGTGTTTGATAATGTAAAAGTGCCGAAAGAAAACCTGTTGCCAGGGAAAAGTGGTTTGGGGGCACCGCTGGGATGCCTCGACTCGGCCCGTTACGGGATTGCCTGGGGTGCTATCGGAGCGGCTATGGATTGTTATGATTCGGCATTAAGATACAGTAAAGAAAGACAGCAGTTCGGTGTGCCGATCGCGTCCTTCCAGTTAACCCAAAAGAAACTGGCCGAGATGATCACCGAGATCACGAAAGCGCAATTGCTGACCTGGCGTTTGGGTGTGCTGCGTGAAGAAGGCAGAGCCACTTCGGCTCAGATCTCCATGGCGAAGCGCAACAATGTGGAGATGGCGTTGAAGATTGCCCGCGAAGCCAGACAAATTCACGGAGGTATGGGTATCACCGGCGAATATCCGATTATGCGTCACATGGCCAACCTGGAGAGTGTGGTTACTTACGAAGGAACCCACGATATCCACCTGCTGATCACCGGTATGGATGTAACCGGCATCAGCGCCTTTAAGAACGACGGAACTCAGTTTTAAGATTGAATCGGTATAACAAAAAAGCCCCAGTAACTGCTGGGGCTTTTTTGTTGTGTTTTAAAAGTCAGTTTTTGATGGCTTTTGGTTTGCTGTCAACCCAGCGTGCAATTATGTTTGTTGGATCAATTTCAGGTAGCATGAAATTCCTTTTTGCCATAGCACTTATTTCGGTTTCGTTTTTGGGGTTTTCCCAGCAAGAAAAAACATCTTCCGATGAATTTGTAATCAAAAATCTGGTTTTCGAAGGAGCAGGCATGAGGGGAATCGCTTATGCGGGTGTAATCCGGTCTTTGGAAGAACACGGTATGGTTGGAACTATTGAAAAAACAGGAGGTACATCTGCCGGTGCGATTAGTGCATTGCTGTTTGCTTTAGGGTATTCGTCGGGAGAGATGGACACCATAATTTCCAATACGAAGTTTCAAAAATTCAATGATGGAAAATATTTTTTTGTTGGAGGGATTTCCCGTACCGTTAACAAATTCGGCTGGTATCAGGGAGAAGAGTTTACGGATTGGATCGGAGCATTGATCAAGGAAAAAACTGATGATTCGGAAATCACTTTTGAACAGCTCCATCAGCGAGGTTTTGTCGATTTATATGTGACGGCATCTTGCCTCAATCAGCAAAAGTTGGTGGTTTTGTCGCGTGAAACTTATCCGGAAATGAAAGTGAAGGATGCAGTTAGAATCTCCATGTCGATCCCCCTTTATTTTCAGGCAGTGTTCGTTGATAGCGCCGGAAACACCTACTTTAAACAAGATGAAGATAACCCGTTAGACATTATGGTTGACGGAGGGATTACGGGAAATTTTCCCATTTATATTTTTGATGTTGTGCGAACCGATTCTATGAACCGGATCGTCAGGATTCCTGATTTTCAAACGTTGGGAGTTCGGATTGATACCGACGAACAAATTGAAAATGATAAAACAGTTAAGGAACTTGCTCCCTACACAATCACCGATTTTTCGGATTATATTTCGGCCTTTTACGTAATGGTCATTGAAAATTTAAACCGAAACCAATTGACAGAGGATGATTGGAAAAGAACCATTTCCGTGTCTTCAGTCGGGATTTCACCAAAAGTAAAAAGGCTCTCGGCCCAGCAAAAACAAATGCTGGTCAAAAGTGGTTATGATCATACTGAAAATTATCTGAGTAACAGGGTTAAACACTAATAACGGCAAGATGTTATAGGTTTGTTGCTTTAAATTTGATCTCATTGTTGCAGGTCGGACAAACCACGATCAGGTACACCTTCCCGAGCAGCATCTTCTCTTCTTTGAAAATCATTATTTTCTTTTCGCCGCATCGGAGGCAGTGGATGTTTGAAAGGATATGTTGCTGAGATACTTGGTCTAATTCCTTAAAAGGAACTCTGGATTCGACTCTTTTTTTATCGTTGTGGGATAATTTTATTTTGAACATCACATACAGCGTATAAACAACAAGGACAAAAAAGAAAACGAGTACCCAAAATTCTAATTTCAGAGATTTCTCTCGGATGTCATTCGATTCCCAATTAAGTGATTTTAGAGCTTGTTTTGAATATCCATATCCTCGTTCTTCATAAAAAATCTTTTTGATCTGATTTTGTCTGTGATCCAGTGATAAATAGCGATAAACCAGGAATAAATTGCAAAACAACAGCAGACTGATGACGAGAAACCGTTTGATGTTGGTTTTGTTCATGATATCAGAACATCATGTAATCTTCCGGATTGATCGGGATGCCGTTGTACCAGAGTTCGAAGTGCATGTGCGGACCGGTCGATAATTCACCGGAATTCCCGATGATGGCAATCACTTCGCCGGCCTGAACGTGGTCGCCTACTTTTTTGTGTAACACCGAATTGTGTTTGTAAATGGAAACGATGTTGTCGGCATGTTGCAACTGGATCACGTAACCCGTTTCGGCCGTCCATTCGGCAAAAATAACCGTGCCGTCGAGTGTGGCTTTGATGGCTTCATTCTTTGGTGCTACCACGTCAATTCCGTAATGCTCCTTACGTATGTTGAACCGGTTGGTCACGCTTCCTTTTAACGGGGTGAAAAAGATGAAACTGCTGATCTTTCCGGGGTTGCTGCCGGCATCGTTAAAGAGGTTGTACTTTTCTTCCGACTCAATCATGTTGCGCAACACCGAGTCTTCCGGAATGGGTCTGTTGGTGATGTTTTTGTAGTTCACATTGGTGTCGATGAATTTCTCTTCGCTGAACTCGATGGGTTCTCCCTGGATGATGTGTTTCAGGTTGTCGATGTACAGGTTGTTGTTGGAAAGGGCAATTTCCAGAGAATCCGTTTTCATGTAGTTTTCCACTCCTTGTTTCCGAACGGTTACGTTGGCGTATCCGGGAATGAACTCACGCAAAGGGGTAAAGGCGATCAGCATGATCACCAACAAGATCAGAACCAAGGAACTGATGCCCACTACCACGAATACGTTCAGCCGGGATAAGCGTAAAGATACCTTCTCCTCAAACGTGTCGTCGTTCAGGATTACCAGGCGGTACTTGTGTTTTAGCCGCTGGAACTTTTTTGGTTTGTCGTTAAAACTACTCATTACGGTATCGGTCACGACAAATATACCTAATCTGCCTTTATTTTGTAGGTTAGCTATAGTTTAAAAAATGTTAATTCGGCCGGTTGCGGGAGTTGCGGATTTATTCGGGAGTAAATTCTGTGCTATTTTCGAACTAATAAGTATTTTAGCAGATTGTTATACTAAAAACAGGTAAACACAGTTAATAAAGCACTTTAAGGTCAATTTGATCACAAAAAGACATATAAGTTATACGGTTTCACTGGCGCTGTTGATGCTGGTGATTTTGGGCTGTTCTCGTAAAAAAAACAGGTTTACGAGCCGGGCATATCATAACACCACATCCAGGTACAATTGGTATTTTAATGCCAGAGAGATCAGGAAAGCAAATGAACTTCAGTTGTACGAACAGCATAAGGATGATTTCTCCGAGCTGCTTCCGTTGTTCATTTATCCCACCGAAGAGCAATCCAAATCCATGTATCCCGACATGGATAAGATCATTGAAAAAACATCGACGCTCATTCACCGTCACTCCATGTTCATTAAGAAAGAAGAACATAACCGGTGGATTGACGATTCATACATGTTAATGGGGATTGCCCGGTTCTACAAACAGGAATATTATGTGGGCGCCGAAATTTTCGAATATGTGGCCAAGGCCTATAAGAATAAGGATGAGCGTTTCGGAGCTTTGATTTGGCTGGCCAGAACGCACATGGAGCTGAAAGAAATGAATAAGGCGGAATCTTACCTGGTACTGATCGAAGAAAAAGGTTGTCCGAAAGAATACAACAGTGATTACCATGCGGTGTTTGCCGATTTTTACATCAGAAAGCACAACTACGACGAAGCCATTAATCAGCTGGAGAAAGCATTAAAAACGACCAAAAAGAAACGTGAAAAAACACGATTCAACTACGTGTTGGCTCAACTGTGGTTGAAGAAAAAAGAATACGCAAAGGCGTCGGAATTATTCTCCACCGTGATCAAACTCAGGCCGAAGTACGACATGATGTTCAATGCCAAGATCAGTCGTGCCATGTCATTCGACAACGGTTCGGAAGACAGTCAGGACATCAAGAAAATGCTGACCCGCATGGTAAAGGACAAGAAGAATACGGAGTTTCTGGATCAGATTTATTATGCGCTGGCAGATATCGCCTTTAAAGAAGGGGATGAGCCGCTCGGGATCAAATACCTGCAAAAATCCGCCGCAGCCAGTGTGTCCAATAAAAAACAAAAAGCCTTGTCGTACCTGCGTTTGGGAGAACTGTTTTACGAAAAACCGGATTACCTGAGTTCACAGGCTTATTATGACAATTGCCTGACCGTGCTTCCTAAAGAGTTTGAGCGCTATGATCAAATTGATGCCCGGAATAAATCCCTGACCCGCCTGGTTAAGAACATTCTCATTGTTCAGGAGCAGGACAGCTTGCAGAAGCTGGCCAATGATGAATCTTACCGGAATAAAGTCATTCAGGCATTAATCGATCAGGCTATTGAAGAAGATCGTTTGAAAGCGTTGGAAGAGGAGAATGATGCCAATTTTATCCGCGACAATAAGGCGCCGAACATCAATGCCAACCTGGATAATACCGGGAAATGGTATTTCTATAACCAGACTACACTTGGTTTTGGGTTTACCGACTTCAAGAAAAACTGGGGCAACCGAAAGCTGGAAGACAACTGGCGAAGAAGCAATAAGGAAACGGTGGCTACGTTCGATGAAAATGCGCCGGTAGATTCTACCAAACTGGATAGTACCGGTCAGGCGATAAACCCGAAGACCACCCCTGAATATTACATGGCTGCTATCCCAATGACGGATTCTACCATGAATAGATCCCACAACCTGATCATCGAAGCCCTTTATGCCATGGGGAACCTGTACCGGGAGGATTTCCAGGATTACAAACGTGCAACCCAATCGTTTGAGGATCTGGTGGCCCGTTATGATACCTGCCGTTACAAGCTGCCATCCTGGTACAACCTGTACCGGATCAGTTTGTTAATCGACGATGATGCCATGAAGGAGAAGTATAAACGCCTGATCCTGAACAATTATCCGGAAAGTGAATATGCCCGGATTATCCAGGATCCGACCTATAACAAGGTAACACGGGAGAACAGGAAGCGGGTGAATAATTATTACAGCATTGTATACGATCTGTTTAAGGAGAATCAGTATGATAAAGTGTTGGTTCGCTGTGAGAAGGCCAAGGCGATCTTTGCTGATAATCACATTCAGGATCAGTTCGACTTCCTGGCGGCCATGGCTTTAGGACATGTAAGTGAGCGCGATTCCTTTAAGCTGGCACTCGAGAACATTGTAACCAATTATCCGGGGTCGGATGTCAGCATAGAGGCCAAGCGGATTTTGGAGCTGATGAAAACCGGCATCAAAGTGGATATGTCCGGGGATGAAGCGAGCAAAGTGCCGTATACACATAATTTTAATGATGAATTCCATTTGGTGCTGGTGATCCCGGGAACAGATAAGAAAGTGAACAAGTATAAGGTTGATATTTCCAATTTTAATGGGAAATATTACAGTGGTAAGACCTTTAATGTGAGTAATATTTTTATCGATCCGACCCAGCAACTGGTTATTGTGAAAAAAATGGACGGATACGATGCGGCTAAAGACTATTATGCTTCCTTTAAACTCAATAAAGATCACCTGAGCGATATTCTCGGATTGGGTTATAGTTACTTCCTGATCTCGAAAGACAACTTTGTGCTTTTCTACAAAAACAAGGATGTGAAAGGGTACCTGAAATTCTTCGAAAAGAATTTTGAAGAGGAGCTGTAATCATAAAATAGTTTATATTTGTAAGAAGTTAACAGCAGTTTACTGAATATGTTAAAGAAAAAATCAGGTCAAATGGCGAGAAATAATGAAATAGAGAGTCCTGCTATTAATATTGTCAGGAAGGGAACTGAAATTAAAGGGGATGTTACCTGCTCGGGCGATATTCGTATTGACGGTACGTTAAAAGGATCTTTAGTGTCTGAAGGTAAAGTGGTTGTTGGGCCGACCGGCATCATTGACGGTCAGGTTACCTGCAGAAATGCGGATATTTCCGGTACGATCAAAGCGAAGTTGGTGGTGAAGGAGTTGCTTCAGTTAAAAGCAACAGCCAACATTGTAAGCGATATCAATACCAATAAATTATCCATAGAGCCGGGAGCTACATTTACCGGTTCGTGCAATATGGGAACGGTTGTTAAAGGCCTGAAAAATGAAGACAAACAACCACAAGAAGCCTTCGAAGAAGCCCAAACAGCCTAATCGCATTTTACTTTTATCGGGTGTTGCCGCTCAAATGGGTGTAACCATCTTTTTAGGTGCTTATGCCGGAAAATGGCTGGATCAGAAATACCCTTCCGACAAAAAATGGTTTACCATCGGATTAACGTTGTTGTCGGTGGCCATTGCCCTCTACAGCGTGTTAAAACAGGTAAACAAGATCAATAATTCGGAAAATGATGATTAATTCCTTGCTGAGGTACGGATTCATTTTTACGCTTTTGTTACTGGTAGCATTCGTTGCACACCTTGCCATGTTGCATGTTTTGGGATTGCCGTTGTTTGCCAATAGCATTGTGGGGTGTTATGTATTCAATTATGTCATAGCCATTGCCGTTTTTGTGGCTTTGCTGCTCTTAAAAGATAAATTATCCGGTTCCCTCGGGTTTTTATTTATGGGAGGGAGTATGATCAAATTCGGACTTTTTTTTCTGATTTTTTACCCGGAATTTCATCAGGATCAGGATGTGAGTCGGGTAGAATTCGCTTCTTTTTTTATTCCATACGCCATTTCCTTAATTGTCGAGGTGTATTTTCTCTCTAAAATCCTTGGCCGATAAGGGTTTGAGGGTATGATGAAAATCAGTTGAAAAATAGGGGAAATAAAACCTCAAATTGTTTCCGGGATTTAATATAAAGTCTTACGTTTGCACCAATTTTTAAGGACCCTTTTTGAAAGTACACTATGGAGGTTAGAAAAAGTTTGAAAACTTTGTTGTTATTGATGATGATCAGTCCGGTGGTATTGCTTGCCAACCCTACGGATGAACACGATACACATCAGGAAGATGCACACCATGAAGAAGTTGCGGTAGAGGAATCTGAAGATGGTGGAATTAAAAAGGAAATCAAAGAGTACATCGCGCATCACCTTATGGACTCCTATGATTTTGGACTCTATTCCTATACCAATGAGGATAGTACCAAAACCTATGTCGGGTTTCCTCTTCCGGTGATATTAATAGATGGCGGTCTAAAGGTATTTTCATCTTCAAAATTTCATCATGGAGAAGCCGTTGCAGAGGTTGGAGGTAGTTATTACAAACTTGACCACGGAAAAATTTATAAAACGGATGCGGCGGGAACCATTACGTACGATGAGCATCACCATGCAACAAATGAAATGCCCCTGGATTTTTCAATAACCAAGAATGTTGTTTTCATTCTGCTTGTGTTTTTGATTATGTTCTTCATGTTTAGAGGAATGGCTAAATCATACGCTAAAGGCAATGCTCTTCCAAAAGGGATTGGTAGATTTTTGGAGCCTATTATCCTATACATCAGAAATGATATTGCCATTCCAAACATTGGCAAGAAGAAGTATAAAAAATACATGAGCTACCTGCTTACGGTGTTCTTTTTTGTGTGGATTATTAACTTGTTCGGGTTAACCCCGCTAGGTGTGAATGTTACGAATAATATTGCGGTAACTTTCAGTTTGGCGATTCTCACGTACCTGATTACGACATTTACTGCGAATAAAGATTACTGGAAACACATCTTTTGGATGCCAGGGGTTCCTGTTCCGATGAAAATTGTTTTAGCTCCAATTGAGTTGTTGGGAACTTTCATCAAGCCTTTTTCATTGATGATTCGTTTGTATGCGAATATTACTGCCGGACACGTAGTATTAATGAGTATCATCGGAATGATCTTTATTTTCGCTAATTGGTTAGGAGGGTCATTGTCGTTTTTATTGGCATTTGTTTTAGGAATACTTGAGCTGTTAGTAGCAGCTTTACAAGCATATATCTTTACCATGTTGTCTGCTCTCTATTTCGGTATGGCCGTTGAAGAACATCATCATGATGAAGAACATTAATGTGTAATGTTTAATTTTTAATATATATAATTATGGAAATTCCAGCGATTGTAGGTGCAGGATTGGTTGTAATTGGTGCCGGTATCGGTATCGGTAGAATTGGTGGTTCAGCAATGGACGCCATTGCTCGTCAACCCGAAGCAACAGGAAAAATTCAAACAGCGATGTTGATTGCAGCAGCGCTTATTGAAGGTATTGGTTTTGCCGCGTTATTCGCAGTAAGCTAATCAAAACTGTATGAAGAACGACTGCAACGGTTGGTTGCAGTTGTTCTTTTTAAAAATTAAAGAAAGAGATTTATAATAGACTATTATGGAAAAGTTAATTGGAGAATTTTCGTTTGGGTTGTTTTTTTGGCAACTGTTCTTGTTTGTAGGTTTGATCCTGTTACTTAGAAAGTTTGCATGGAAACCAATTTTAAAAGCAGTAGAAGAAAGAGAAAGCTCTATTGAGGATGCTCTGGAAGCTGCGGAAGCTGCCAAACGTCAGATGGCTGAGTTGAAATCGAACAACGAAGACCTGATGAACAAGGCTCGTGATGAGCGTGATGCCATGTTGAAAGAGGCTCGTGAGATGAAAGACAAGATCGTTGCCGAGGCCAAAACTACGGCAAGTGCTCAGGCTGAGAAGATCATTGCAGAAGCTCGTGAAAGCATTCAGCATGAGAAAATGGCTGCGATCACCGAACTGAAAAATCAGGTGGCCGTCCTTTCTATCGAGATCGCGGAAAAGATTTTGAAAGAAGAATTGTCTTCTGCCGACAAGCAAAAGACATTGATCGATAACGTAGTTAAAGAAATCAACTTAAACTAATTTTTGATGAGAGACATTAAAGTTGCATCGAGGTACGCCAAGTCGTTGTTGGGGATTTCAGTTGAGCAAAAACAACTGGAAGAGGTCTACAAAGACATGCAGATGATCAGCAGCATTTGTTCACAGAGCCGTGACCTGCGTTTGCTGCTCAAAAGCCCTATCGTTAAGTCCGATAAGAAACAGGCGATCCTGAATGAGATCTTCGGGAAGAACATTTCTGAAATTTCCGGCGCTTTTGTTTCCATCATCCTGAATAAAAAAAGAGAAGGGTTACTGGAAGATATTTCCAATGCCTTTATCGAAGCCTATAAAGTGTATCACAACATTACAACAGCCATGGTAACTAGTGCTGTTGAATTGTCGAAAGCTCAAAAAGAAGCGATCGTGAAACTGGTACAATCTCAAGGAAAAGAAAAAGTTGAACTGAAAGAGGTTGTGAACAGCGACATCATCGGCGGACTGATCCTGAGAATAGGTGACAAACAAGTAGACGAGAGCATTCGAAGAAAATTGGTTGACCTCGAAATGGAGTTCGATGACAACCCTTACATCAGAGAATATTAATTAAGTATAACGCATATTAAAATAAATCAAAATGGCCGAAGTAAAACCCGCAGAAGTATCAGCGATATTGAAACAACAATTAGCTGGATTTAAAACGGAAGCACAATTAGAAGAAGTAGGTACGGTTCTTCAGGTAGGAGACGGTATTGCCCGTATTTACGGTTTATCCGAAGTACAATCAGGTGAGTTGATCGAATTCGCTAACGGATTGTCCGGAATCGTATTGAACCTGGAGGAAGATAACGTTGGTGCCGTATTGTTAGGATCTTCAAAAGGAATTAAAGAAGGTGACACCGTAAAACGAACCAATAAAATTGCATCCATCAGAGTGGGTGAAGGGATGTTGGGAAGAGTTGTGGATACCCTGGGTAACCCGATTGACGGTAAAGGACCGATTGAAGGGGAAACTTTTGAAATGCCTTTGGAAAGAAAAGCTCCCGGAGTAATTTACAGAGAGCCTGTATCTGAGCCGATGCAAACCGGTATCAAAGCGGTAGACGCGATGATCCCTGTTGGTAGAGGACAAAGAGAGCTGGTAATCGGTGACCGTCAGACCGGTAAAACAACCGTATGTATCGATACCATCATTAACCAGAAAGAATTTTACGACAAAGGCGAGCCTGTGTTCTGTATCTATGTAGCAACCGGACAAAAAGGTTCTACCGTTGCAGGTATCGTGAAAACATTGGAAGATAACGGCGCTATGGATTATACTGTAGTGGTTGCCGCTAACGCTTCCGATCCTGCTCCGATGCAGTTCTATTCTCCATTTGCCGGTGCGGCCATCGGTGAGTACTTCAGAGATACGGGTCGTCCTGCATTGATCGTATATGATGATTTATCCAAACAAGCGGTAGCTTACCGTGAGGTTTCCCTGTTATTAAGAAGACCTCCGGGACGTGAGGCTTATCCTGGTGACGTATTCTACTTGCACTCCAGATTATTGGAAAGAGCTGCTAAAGTGAACGCTTCCGATGAGATTGCTGCAAACATGAACGACTTGCCAGAATCTTTAAAAGGTAAAGTGAAAGGTGGAGGTTCATTAACCGCTCTTCCGATCATTGAAACACAAGCGGGTGACGTATCTGCTTATATTCCGACCAACGTAATTTCGATTACCGACGGACAGATCTTCCTGGAGTCCGACCTGTTCAACCAGGGTGTTCGTCCGGCCATTAACGTAGGGATCTCCGTATCCCGTGTAGGTGGTAACGCTCAGATCAAGTCCATGAAAAAAGTAGCCGGTACCCTGAAACTGGATCAGGCGCAATACCGTGAGCTGGAAGCTTTCGCGAAATTCGGTTCTGATCTGGATGCTGCGACCATGGCTGTATTGAATAAAGGTAAACGTAACGTGGAGATCCTGAAACAAGGTCAAAATGCCCCGCTACCTGTTGAGAAGCAAGTAGCGATCATTTACCTGGGAACAAAAGGATTGATCAACAGTGTGCCTGTTGATAAAGTAAAGGCATTCGAGTCTGAATTCCTGAGCTACATGGAAAACAAACACAGAGATGTGCTGGATGCCCTGAGAGCCGGAAAATTAGATGATGAGATTACATCAACATTAGAGAATGCAGCTGCTGAATTAACAGCCAGATACAAGTAAGTAATTAAGTTATAAAGTTGTTAAGTTATTTGCGGACTGTATAGTTAACGGATAGCTTTAAACTTTCAAAGTCAAAGCATGGCAAACTTAAAAGAAATAAGAAACAGAATAACCTCAGTCTCCTCGACCAGACAGATTACCTCTGCGATGAAGATGGTTTCTGCCGCCAAGTTGCGTAAAGCACAGGATGCCGTTACTCAAATGCGTCCGTATGCCAACAAGCTGCAGGAGATCCTCTCCAACCTGAGTCAAAGTCTGGATAGCAGTGACGGAATTTATTCTGCCCAACGGGAAGTTAAGAATGTGTTGATCGTGAGCATCACTTCGAACAGAGGTTTGTGCGGTGGATTTAACAACAATGTGATCAAAACGGCTAAACGTTTGGCCAATAAAGATTACAAAGATGCTGCCGTTACCATTCTTTCTGTCGGGAAGAAGAGTAACGATGCCTTCAAAAACACTCCGCTTGGTATCAAAGGAAGTGAGCTGCCCCGGCACGCCGAAACAATTTGGGATGATTTAACGTTTGAAAATTCCTCCAAAATTGCGGAAGTGTTGATGGAGCAATTTGCCAAAGGCAATCAGGACAAAATTATTTTGGTGTACAACCAGTTTAAGAATGCTGCATTGCAGGAAGTTCAGGAAGAACAATTCCTGCCTGTGTTGCCGCCTGAAGTAGATGAAACGTCTTCTTCTTCGGTGGATTATATCTTCGAACCGAACAAAGCGTTCATTGTTCAGGAGTTGATCCCGAAATCATTGAAGACCCAATTGTTTAAAGCATTTCTCGATTCACAGGCTTCCGAACACGGAGCCCGTATGACGGCTATGCATAAAGCAACGGATAATGCTTCCGACCTGATCGATGAATTAAAATTAAGCTACAACAAGGCTCGTCAAGCCGCAATTACCGGAGAGATCCTGGAGATTGTCGGTGGTGCCGAAGCCCTGAATTAAATGTAGATAGTGTTGTAAAAAAAGCCCCTTCGTTTGATGGGGCTTTTTTAATTTCCGGAACTTCCGGCATTGTATTCGCGGTGAAAGTTCGGAGATTAAAACACAGGATTGGAGCCGATTTCGTAAATTCACCACCATGACCACAGTCGTATGAAAGGCATGTTAAAAAATAGGTATGTTCATTTGGTGCTGGCAATAATCATGTTGTTGCTTATGTATTACAGCCCTAAATTGGTGAATAACGAGGCCTTTCATGCAGCGGATTTTACGGAAACACTCCATGCCAAGGAACAACAAGCTGAAACAGTTCTGACCGGTTTTCAGAAGATGGCGGATACGCGTGTCCTCTTCTCGTTTTCCAACGATTATAAGCAGTACAGTGATGAAGGGATTGCTTTCTTCATCCTGGAAAAAGAACAGCCCGTTTTTTGGACAGACCGGAACATTTCGTTGCCCCGGAAGCTGAATAACCTCGACGAACGGGGTGTCTTGAAACTTTCGAACGGCTGGTATGAATACATCCTGAAAAAAGACCATTTGAAATCGTATCTGGCACTCATCCTGGTACAACATCTGTCGCCGATCAACAACAAGTACTTTAATCGTACCATGCACGAAAGCTTTGGTGTGGGAGATCATTTTCAGGTACAGCTTGAAAAAGGTGATGCGGAAATCCGGTCCGGGAACGGTCAATACCTTTTTTCCATAGCCCATCAGCCGCACGACGAATCCTTTACGACGCAGAACAATTGGTTGGTAGTGATCTTTTTCGTTTTAGGGTTTCTCCTGCTGCTGTCGTACTTAAGCAAGCAGTTTGCAGCTATCCCTTCGCTGAAGAAGATCTCAGCCTTGCTGGTGATTGGTTTTATTTTGCTGGTGAGGGTTCTGTTACTTTACTTCAACTTCTTTAACAGCTTTTTTGAACTGGAGCTGTTCAGTCCGTCCATTTATGCGCAATCGGCTTTCCTGCCTTCTTTGGGTGACCTGATGATCAGTGCGGTCTTTTACCTGGTATTGGTATACTATTACAGCAAAGCCGTTAAAAAGACAAATGCGAAAAGCAAAGGCTTAGCCTTATTGTCTGCGATAGTTATTGCCGTGTTGCCGATTTTGCTGGCTGATCTTTTGCAGGGATTGATCATCAACTCCAAGATCAATTTTGATGTAAACTACCTGCTCGACCTGGATGCCTACAGCTTTATTGGGATCGGATCGATCGTATTGCTGCTCATTGCAGCGATTCTCTTCATTAAGATCAATGTCAATCATTTCATAGACCAAGCATTTAAACGGAACCACTTCCTGCTGATTGCCTGGTGTTTTGCGTTGGTGAGTGTTATTATTGGCCATTTTTTTCTGGAAGTTTCCTTTTTCCTTACGGGATGGGTCTTATTGGTGGTCATCGTATTCTCCTTTAAAACCACGCCGAGAACCAGTTTTTACCGGAGTGCGCTGCTCATCTTTTTAATAGCCATGACCATCTCCTATGGCTTCATTCACCTGAGTAAGCAGAAGGAGCAAACCAACAAGGAGTTTATTGCAAAAAAAATATCCAAAGAACGTGATCCTGTGGCAGAATTTCTCTTTGAAGGCGTGGATGAGAAGTTAAAATCCGATACGTTACTGATCAACAACATCTCCAATTACTGGGACAATAAAGAGCGAATTAACGAACACATCATTAGTAAGTATTTTGGCGGGTACTGGACCAAGTACGACATCAATATCATTTATCCGTGTAATGAGCTGGATTCGATCATGATCGAACCGGATAACATCAACGTGAATTGTTTAACCTTTTTCAACGATAAGATCGAACGGGAATCGGGGAACCCTTTTGGGGTGAA